>CAKZLX010000552.1 GCA_937127265.1 uncultured Pseudomonadota bacterium | reverse complement strand
GGTTGCAGCAATTACTCTGGTATACTCGATCCAAGTGTCAGTGGTTATCCAAATCTTTTTTCTGCCGGAGTCAGCAATGGTGGAAATTCCGGTGGTAGTGGATTAACAGAAAGTTTGGTTGAGATGGCAATGGTTGCGATTGAAAATACCGATTCTGGAGAGTGTAATTCAGGATTTTTACGCAGTAACTCTTTGTTGCATGTTATCATGGTGACCGATGAATCAGAACAATCTGCAAATACTATTTCCAATATGGTGAATACAATCGTTCAGAAAAAGGGTGGTAATCCAGATAATGTCAAAATGACTGCCATCTATAATCCAAACGATGATAGTTTAGGTCGATATCAAAGTGCGGTTAATATGACAGGTGGTCTACTTTTTGACATTACCAATAGTAGTGCCAACAATTGGTCTTCACCGTCCAATTTGGCGTTATTGGCTGAAGCATCGGTTATACCTGATAAGTATGACCTGGATCAACCAGCCGTTGCTAGCACGGTGGAAGTCTATATCAACGGCTATTTTGTTCAAGGCAACTGGTACTACGATGAAGCCCAACAGGCGGTGTTCTTTGACTCCAATCCTCCGGGTGAAGGCGATTCGATTGAAATCCACTATGCGGGTATGGCGGAGTGTGAATAACATTCACTATTCAAGTAGATGTTTGGTTTGATAGTATTCTAGCCACTATGATTCGATTTTCCAAGCACTAACCTGACTATCTTGGTAAGTTGGTTCTCCAAGTAACGTTTCCAGACATTGGTAATTTCTAGGGGTGATGTGGTTGTGCATTCGACTTTTGTACCAGACAACCCAACCGAAATCTTGCTCGACCAAAAAGTCTTCAGATGCATCCCAGTCGCTACGACAGAGCGGTTTCATCAACAACCAGTTTTCATAGAAGCCACCGGGGTCTTGGTTGGCAAACTGTTTGAATCGTTTGTTGCGCTCGATCTCTTCCAAACTGTTCGAAATTGGACGTTGATGATGGACGATATCGAGAACTTGTAGATCAAGGTTTTGGTCTGTCAGTGTCCGTGGTAAGGTGAGCAAGGCCTTGTCGGTATTGGGCAGTGTGCTCCAAAAGTCTGATGGTTCATAAGAGACAAAACGTCCTGCTTTTGGTAGTGCGTAGGTACTGGCGGACAGGGTGTTTTTATGGGGATCATAACCAACTGGCAACAGTATCCAAATCTCAATGATCATCCCTATCATCAGGGCATAGGACCATTTGGTTTGTAGTTTCAACGATGCAATCGCCAGACAGATCAGTGGTGCCAACAAGACCAACCATCGATAGGGCCAATAAAAACGACGATAAAAGGGTAATTGGTTGAGCAGCATTTGGGGCAAACTCCAAGCCTGTCCCCATAGTTCAAGCGGTTGCCGATCGTACAGAAGAAAGGGGCCCATCGCCAAGATAAAGATGGTTGAAAACAACAAAAGTAGTGTCTTTCGGTTGGGAGACCATAGAAGTAGACCACCGAGCAAGACGGGAAGATGACCAGCTCGATACAACGAGGTGTAGGGAAATGAATGTAGTGGCCACCACGAATTTTCCATCTGAATGATTAGATAATCGGGGTTATCGAAAGCGTGAGATTGTTGCATCTGTTCAATTAACGGCCAAATGTACCATACTTGTGGTAGGCACAACACCAAACATAGACCAGACATTTTCAGAATAGTGCCTGTGTATGTTCCTATTTGGCGACCCAATACAAAGGGAAGTAGTACCAGTGCCATAGGAGCATAAAACCAATAGCAATTGGTGACTACAGCCAGCCAAAAGCCACTTTTTTTCCATTGCCGAGTCTCTCGTAAATCAAAGAGACTGTCTGTCCAGCAGAGTAGTGGCAATAGAAAACCTTGCTCCAAACGACCCTTGCCCAGTTCATGCCAAGGAAAAGGAAGGGCGCAGAGTGCTATCGCACAGAGCCAACCGATTGTTTTACCCCATCGCTTTCCAAACACATAGCCTGCCCAACCATTAAGACTTAACAAAAACAATATCGATTGATTGTAGGCTTGTATGGGTTCAAACATCCATTGAAAGGGAATGGTGAGCAACAAAACTGGTAGGTTGAATAAATAGCGAACTGCATCAGTGCCAATTGGGTATTGTACGTGGATGTTTCTGGAAAGTGCACTGACATCAAAAAGATGTTCGGCAGTCCACCACTGAATGAAAATCGTATAGCCAATATCGCCTTCCAGTAAACTGCTAGCCAAAAGTGTGTTGTCCCAGCCCAAGGGCCAAGAGAGCAGGGTGACCAGTATATACAGAGTAGCGAAAACGGCACCATGTTCAAGCAGACACTCTTTTAAATGTATCGAATTAAGTGTTTTCATAATTGTTGGGTAGTATTACATAATCTATGAAAAATGGCTTTTAAGGGTGATTTTGCAATTGCATATTCGCTGTAACCGAAAGATTTATGAAAACAAATTGTGTCAGTTTGGTGGCATTTATCGCAGGTGTACCAACAAAGGCAATCGGTGTATAGGATATAAGCAGTAGACAGCAGGAGACAAACATGGCCACATTGCTCTTTTCCGTTCAAGATCACAAATTGTTTGAATGTAAAATCAGTTCGCACAATTTGATCATCGGTCGTTCAGATACTTGTGATGTAGCACTGCCTGGTGAAGGGTTAAGTCGGCAACATTGTCGCATTGAAAAACGAGGTCGGCGTTGGATGCTTACGGACCTCTCGAAACATGGAACCTTTATTGATGGTGAACGAATTACCCGTCAACTTTTACTGGTCGGTCAGACGTTTCAAATCGGTCTCTACACAGTACAAATCCAAGAAGAAAAAGAGGATGTGAGTGAAACCGTGGCGGTACTGGCACCAAGACATCACGAGTTTGTGGTTGCTTACGATACCGAAATATTAGTGGAGCGTGCAATTCTAACGGTTGTTTCAGGTCCTGAAAAAGGCACCGAAATTCGTTTAAAACAAGTGGAAACATCGGTGGGAACCAGTGGTCGTTTGATGATTAACGATCCTGCTTTGTTGCCCTCTCACTTTACGATTGTGGTTTCTCGCGGCCGTCCGATGGTGACCCCTACCAATGGTCCAGTATTTCTCGAAGGACATCGATTATTGAATACTACCCCCATTTATCCAGACGATGTTTTTTCTGCCGGACAAAGTAAGTTTTCGATTCAAATCATCAAGGGTATCGATCAACACACCTCAGCCGAGCAGTTTGGTAGTATGATTGGGGTTTCCGACAAGATGCAACAGATTTTTGGTCGTCTCAAGGTCTTTGCTTGCCATGATTTCCCAGTGTTGATTGTGGGGGAAAGTGGCACTGGAAAAGAATTGGCTGCGCGTGGTATTCACCAACATTCTCAACGAGCCTCTGGACCATTTGTACCTATCAATTGTGCTTCGATACCAGAAAGTCTATTGGAAAGTGAATTGTTTGGTCATGAGAAGGGGGCATTTTCAGGAGCCACATCTCGACACGATGGTGCTTTTCAACAAGCCCATCACGGGACATTGTTTTTGGACGAATTGGGTGAATTGCCGATGTCGGCCCAAGTAAAATTGTTGCGGGTTTTGGAAAGTGGTGACATTCGCAGGGTCGGGGGTACCCAAGTGGAATTCCCCGATGTACGAATCGTGGCTGCCACCAATCGAAACTTGGACGAGATGGTCAAAGACGGTACCTTTCGAGAAGATTTGTTGTTTCGCTTACAAGTGTTGTCGGTGTATTTACCGCCCTTGCGTGCTCGCAAAGAAGATGTGATGCCAATCGCCCAGCGGCTTTGTCAGGATTTGGGTTTCATGGAGGAACTGTCGTATCAGGTTCGACAAATGTTGTGGAACTACACTTGGCCGGGAAATGTACGCGAATTGCGAAACGTGTTGTCGCGGGCATTTGTGTTGGGGATGGGGGTGATTCGTGCCGAACACATTGAAATTAACTCCTCGTCTGTGGTAATTGAAACCACACCGGAAATGATGGGAAATGGTGCATTTTTGGAAAAAATATTGCAGGCTTGTGATGGCAATATCTCATTGGCAGCCAGACAGTTAGGGGTTCCCAGAACCACATTGTTCTATAAAATGAAGAAATTAGGTATTGCGGATTAAGGGGTGATGCTTGAGAGTTGCCATAAGGTCCATTCATCATCTCCAGAGATTGGATTGCCCAGTGATTCTTGGGCAAAAGAGATGGCTTCGTTGTTGTCGCTGGGAACCAGAACGTAGTCGTAGCCAAATTGTTGGAGATACTGCAAACCCATTTTGCCCTCCAAAGTACTAGGGTATTCAGGTCCCCATCGACCAGATAGTGAATCGACCACATAGTTGTCACGGAACAGTTGTGTGGCTTCAAATCCCGCCCGTCGATGAATACCGCCTTCATGGATGGGTTTTTCATGGATGGTTTGTGCCAAGAGAACGGTACTTAAATCATGGAGGTCTTCTTTGGCAATTGGAAATGTAAAGACACCGGCATCGGGTAAGTCTCTCAATCTTCGCAAGGTAGGACTTTGAGAAATCGTCGTGGTGTGTTGTGGGTAGGGTTGAGGGGCGAACAGAATGGTTTCCAGCAAGCAGAGTCCCATCCACAAAGGAGTCCAACCTCTCATTCCACGAACAGCGAGGACCGCGATGGCAATACAAACCACTGCACTGTATCGATAGGCATGAATGGCAGTGATCGAGAACAAAGGAAAGAGAAAGTTGATGGTTTGTGCGGGGAGGTGAATCGGAGTCGTTCCCCAAAACAACACATTGTTGTCGATGCGTAGATAAGGACCCATAGCAATCAACATCGCTACGATAGTCATCCAAGCCCACCCTCCAAAGCGATAGGTCTTTCGGTGTTTCCAGCCCACAACCATACCCACAAGCAGCGTCCAACCGATATAATTGGTGCAGGTTGTCCAGTATTCAAAATGGGTGCCGTCAGGAAGAGGCATGATCGCAGGTAAGGGGGATGGTGTGGGATCGAACCAAGCCATCAGACTCACATAGGAGTCAGGCAAAGAAACGCCTAGATCGAGCCAGTCCAACCGACGAGAGAAGGTGTCTAAGGCCCCGTGTTCTAGTTGAATCCAACCCACAAAAGTAAGAAAGGGTAGAAATGCCAAACCAGCCCACATTGTGGAAAACAACAAGGCTTTTGACCATAGGGGGTTGAGGTTTGTGCTGAGGCGATGCATCAACAAGACCAGCAACATGAGCAACATAAAGAAGGGATTGTAGGCACTCGACATCAATAAGACGCCGGCTACAAAACCAATGTAGATTCCTTTTCTAGGGGTGGGATCGTCCCAAATCGAAATGGTGAGCCAACAAAACCAAGACAATAAACCGGTACTCAACAATTCCGAAGTCCCATTGAGCATTTCATGTTGTAAAAATGGACTACACATCCAAATCCAACCACCGGCTAGGGGTAACCAAGGTTCAGTTTGAATAAAAGAAATCAGCTGGCGTACACCCATTGCCCCGATAACCAACAAGAACAATACCCAAAGATTGTACAACAGTGATGGTGGAAAAGGAATCACAGAAAACAACAGGGGACTCAATAAATCGGAGCCGTACAGTTGGACTACATCTGCGCCGTAGGGAAAGAAGATGAGTGGCGTGTGTAGATCCAAAGATTGCCTAGCCCACCACAATACCCAAACGTGACAGCCCACAGAAGCGTGATCATGTCCCACAACGGTATCAATAGGGTGAAGACACATTGGAAAGGTTAATAACAAAGCCAGTGCCAAATAGATGATCAAAGCCCCCAAGGGTTGCTGACAGTATTGTTTTACAGTGTCCACAACCAAGCCTCCGTACTTTGAAAGGTAGGTTCCCCAAGGGTTTTGATAAGCAAACTTTGCATGGCTTCTCGATCGGTAGAATCGATTAGGTTGCGGTGTAAGCAAACTTGTTGGATGCCCAGAGAGCGTAATCGTTCGCTGGTTTTTGTTTGTGGTTGATCTTCGGAAAATCCACCCCAAGCAGTTACTTCAAGTGCAAAATCTTCTTGGCGGAACTGACGGGCTTCAACGGTTCTGGAAGCAATCGGATCTTGAGAATCCAGAGCCGTAATGGCAATCACCAGTGGTTCTTCAGCAATGGGTGTTGACCAGCCTTGCATCAATAAAGAATAGGGAATGGGTTGCTGGTGTTGGCGTTGCATTACCAAATAGCGTCCACGGGCATCCCACTCCATGGTACGGGTGGGCAATTGGAGCACGGGGCCCGAAAATTGTTCCACAATCTCTGGGGTTGGGAGGCGAGTCCGTTCAATTTGGGGCATAAACAAGGCACTTTCTCCCCACAACAAAAATATGGTTAGCAGGGGGATTTGTTTTCCACCTTTGCCAATCCAAACTGCCATGACAATTGTTGTGACCCCCATCCAACGATGTGGAAGACGCATGTTCTCCAAAGGAGGCAGTAACATCCAGAGGTCATAGGGCATCCAGTCCCAGATGACTGTTTGAGCAACGTGCAAACGAGGTCCCAGTGCCATGAGCAGACCGCCCCCAAATAATATGATCCAACCGATTTGTTTTTTGAATGACGCGGCGACAATCTGTCGCCAGAGCCCCCAGAGTGCAAATAGCATACAGGTCCAACCCAAACTATCGACATGGGTAGCATCGATGGGAACTTCTTGTAGCCATAAGGTGGGATCGCTAGAAAAGGCGGCGAGTGCACGGGGGTGCTCTGCCAAATAGGTTTGCATGGTTGGTCCCCGAAACATTTGCTGGGGGTTATTGAGCATCGAGGCATACAGCCATGCAGGAATCGCTATTCCCAACCCCATGCAGACTATCGATTCCAACGGACGGAGAGAGTTGCGATTTCGCACATAGACCCACAGGCTGTATATACCAACAATTGTTGCCGCATAAGCCCCATAGTACCAAGAGCCAATCGCCGTAATTACCGCCCAAAATCCACTCCAACGCCATTTGTGCTGACAGATCATGGCTATACTCATGGTTAAACCCCACAGACCAATGGTTTCTGTTTCACCAGAGTTTAGTTGTCCGAGAGCATAGGGTGCACACAACATTGCCACTGCAGATACCAATGGAGAACCTTTGGTCACCTTTCCCAAATACCAGCCAGCTAGTGCATTCCCTAGTAATTGGGTCAACAGTGCCATGTCGTAGGCAACCCCACGACCCAACCCCCACCAGGGTAAGGCAAAGAGCATCGAATAGAGATCGGGAGGGATCAGGCGTCCTCCTGTGGGATAGTTCCACTCTGTGGCTTGCCAAGACCAGTGATCGAGTAAGGCAATGTGATCAAACAGATCGCGAGTTTCTTGTCCAATATAAGATGTACTATCCAATAGTCCACTGGGTTGGACCATAGAGAGTGCAATACCTACAATGGCTAGCCATGACCAAATAACGGGGTAACGAATACGCATGTCTTAATGTATAGGGTCATTTTTGAACAGTCATCCATAAATAGGAGAAATGAATTGGATCTGCTCCGGCAAAGGTTTGTTTGGCACCTTCAGGCATAAAAATAGAGTGTCCCCACTTCATCGCGATACCAGCAAATGGTTTGTGTACCAACAACAAGTCTAATTCTTTTCCCAGATTGCGATTGGTATTGTTTGCATCAGCCGTTCCCACCAAACCACTGTTGAATGTATAGAGATTACCGGTGGGTTGATCCATTTGAAATTGGTGGGCTTCGATTTTACCAGTGATCTTATCTTTTACGGGTAGTTGTACACGCAGAGCATAGTCTCGTAAGTTGATGCCTCCAACTTGATCTGACCAACCCCGCAGACCATGGTAACGACCGATAAAATTTTCAAGGTTATTGTTCACACCATCATTGGGATCGCCATCACCAGAATTGTGTTCTGCATAGAGTGAGGCTTTGAAACGATCTTGCTGATAGCCAACTTCACCTGATCCCATCCATGCCAGGTGTTCTTCGATTTGGGAGTTCATGCCCCATTGATAGGTGCCTTCCAATGTATAAAATATTGGTTTCGCTTTGCTGGTAATCAACAAGCCTGGACTGTAAATGCGTCTTTGGAGATCAAGGTTGGATTCGGTAGCATTGTTGCGTTGATGGATGAAGTAGGGTTTAATCTTGAGGTTCTCATAGTGCTGTTCGGCGTTGATGATCAGGATTTGATCGCCATTGCTGGTTTCGGTAGCGGTCACCTCTCCATTGTCATCCGTAGTGGTAAAGGTACCACCATTGTCGATTTGCATCAGGGCTGCCCGCCATTGTCCAGTATTCCAAACACCTTCCAAGACAACTGCGTCAAAACTACGCCCGCCCAAAGCCCAAGGTCCAGGGGCAAAATAACGCTGGTCATTCAAGATCACTTCTTGCCGTCCGACTTTAAGAGTGTGTTCGACTTGTCCGATCGTGCCAATCGGGAATTTGACATAGCCAGCATACAAATTGGCAAGGGTGTCTTTATTGGTTTTATGGGAGATTTCAGAACCCCAGACACGGGCATCCATTAAATCAATGTAGACTTCCACGTCATCCCATTCCACAGAGGTACGAAGGTGAAGGCGTTGTTGTTGTAGCCATGTTTCGCCATTCCACATTTTGGTTTGCCACGATCCGTATACACCAACATCGACTTCACTGGGATTGGCATGACCAAGAGACGTAGATAGAAAAAAGGCAGTGAATATAGACAACATGAGAGCTCCTTGACAATGTAATTGAACATTGCATCGATATCCTAGGCACAAAGTTTGTAATTGATAGGAGTGAAAGTTTCCAATATTGGCAATCCTTATTTCATACCTTGTTTCTGAAGGTTCTTTGTAAACGAATGTTGTGTTGCAGAGAAGATAATTGTAGAAGGTGCACAATCGAGCAGATAGGGCTATGAATTGAGTATTCAATCAGGGGAAATTATGGCACAAACATCGGAGCAGATGAAACGTTTTTGGAAAGCGGCAAAAATAAAGATTGATAAACATCAGTGTGCACCCATTTCCAGTTTGATGACCCATGAGGTGATATCCTTGCCCAGAGACGGCAAGTTGCACGAAGCTCTACGTATTTTTCGAGAACACCGGTTGCGTCATTTGGTGGTGGTAGACGAACAACAACAGATTTGTGGTGTGTTTACCAAGCGTGATCTGTTGAGTGTGGAAGGGGCTGGTTTAAATCGTCCCATCATGAGTGTTGCCAATGAAGAAGTATATCGTGCTGACCAGAGTACTTGTATTCGAAAAGTGGCTGAGATGATGTTGGATCATAAGATTGGTTGTGTACCGATTACCCAATCTAGTGCTGGCAAAGAAAGCTTGGTGGGCATCGTCACCGAGTCGGACTTTGTACGGGCATTTGCCATGAGTACCCGTTGTTCTTGTGGTGCACTGGTCGAGGAACAATAGGGCGATGTTCAGTTTGCTGTGTATTCTCTCTTGGCTGTCGGTTGCTTGGGCCGATTCTTTGGTGGTGCGGGTTGCTATTGATGACCGCCAGTTCAATCGATTGGACGCCCCAGTGATTGTAATTGAAGGATTAGAAACCAGTTTGTTGGACAACGGAGCCTTACCAGGAGACGTAGCCAACGACCAAATATTTGTGGGACAGGTGAACATCCAACACCAAGAAAGTATCGTTTTGGAAGTGCGCAATGGTGATGGGGCAAGGATTGGCTCCGTTGAGGTCAGTGTGCCCAAAGCCTCCAGTACCACCTACCAATTGAAAACCAGTTCCAAAGGTGTGGTACTTGATTTAAATGCACCCAATATGCCAATCCGTGAAGCCGAAGCGCCAGAGGATAGCACCCCCCCCTTGCTGGTTCAAGGGACCGAACGCTCTACCGATGGTGTACCAGAAGGACAATCAGCAATCTGGATTCAAATTGATGCCACCGCAAAAAATCTGCAAGAACCGATGGTGACCGTGAATGATCGACCGGAGTGGACGCTGTTGACCGATGATGGTACGGTGACAGGCGATCAAGCGGGTGATGGTATTTTTGTTGGACAGTTGGTGATGCCCGCCCAAGAAAGTTTGGGTTTTCAAGTCTCTGACAGTGGCCGAGTGTTGGGGAATCTACAAGCCTCGTTGCCATCTGCGCAAGGGGTATTAATCGCTCTTCGTTACAACCAGTATGGACTGTCGGCTGACAGTGGAGATGACACTGCTGAAACCGGTAACATGGTGGTGCAAGCAACCCCGAAGGGAGAACGAGTCGCGAGTACTTCCGCCTCTGATAAAATCGCTTTGACCGTTCACTTGGACGATCGACTGCTCCAACGTTTACAAATCCCTACGGTCACTTTTGTTGCCCAAGAAAGTGCTGGTGTCAACTTTCGAGATGATGGGGACAACGGAGATGAAGAAGCCAGTGATCACGTTTGGATTGCCAGTACGGTTTTAGAGCGAGAAGAATTTGTGCAACTCAAAGTCATTGATGGCGAGCAAGAACAAGGTAAACTCACTGTCTTTTTACCATCAACATCGGAGGCGGTGGTCTGGCTTCGAAGTACTGAAACAGGTATCAAATTGGTTACGGAACCGACGCAATCTGCTAGCAATAGTGATGTGTCAAGTGTTGATAGTAACGTAGGTGGAAGCAGTCTGACCAGTGATCGCCTAGCCCATGTTCTGTGGGTGATGATAGCCTTGTTTGGCATTGCCTTTGCCTATGTACGAACCCTGATCCAACAGCGGTGGTCAACAGAAGTTCAACCAGTGCTCAAACGGATGAATACGTTTTTGGATGCACAATCACTTGACGATCTGTCCAGCAAAGAATCTGAACAAGGAGATGAATCATGAAACCGGAAACGCTTGAAAGACTGACCTTGTTGAACACTGGACTATTATTGGTCTTGGCTTGGAAGGTATTCTTTGCTTCACCATCGGCTTCTGCTCCCAGTTTGACTTCGGTTGATCTGATAGCACCCACACCAGTCGAGCCATTGTCTCGTCCTAGTCAACAGATGCCCCAAGATGTGCCTCCCTCCAATGGTGGAGCAAACAATTATGAAGAACTGCTTCTACAAACGATTGAACCATTGGAAAAGGCTTTCGGTGAACACGGAGAAGATATTACCTTACCGACTGACGAACAGTTACAGGCGGCGATTCAGTCCAACAATCTTCAATCGGATGCTTCCAAAGAAATCTTGGCGATTCTAGAAGCGGGTTATCAGCGTTTTAATATGCCATTTCCCACACTGGAAATACCAAAACCACGTACATCGAGCAACAAAGCTCCCCAACAAAATGATGCCCCCGAAAATGCCTTACCACCACCGTTTGGAGAGTGGTTGCGTCGAACTACCGATGCCTTGATGACTGAACTGAAAGAAAAAAAAGAATCACCAGCGGGGTTGATACCCACCGAGCAACAGTTACAGAGTGCCGTATCCAGTGGAGATCCTTTGTCTGATGAAAGTCAACTGGTGATCGATATGCTTAAAAATGGCTATGCTCGGATGCGACTAGACTTTCCAGAATATGGAAAATCCACAACCACCGATACGGTTGAAAAGTCGAGTAAAAGTTTACGTCAGCAGGTTTCGCAGCAACGCATCCTCAAAGCTTATTTTCAAGGACAGTTGCAACGGTTAAAACTCGAAGCCAACAGTCAGTCCAAATCCATAGAGCAATTATTACCATCCGAAGAAACTATTGACAAAGCAGTCAACAGTGGTTCTTTGAAGACACCCGAGGCACAGGCGGTCGTCACCCAATTGAAAGAATGCTATGAGGCTTTGGGTTTGACTTTTTATAGTCCACCCACCGAGTGATACTTTTAAGCCCATGATCCTAAAAAACAAAACACAAACAGGCACTATAGAAGTACGTATTTGTGTTTGAATATCCAAATGGAATGGTCAAACAGATTAAGAGTTTGTACGCTCGGCTTCTTCTTTGCCATCAAGAACCATTGCGATAATGGCGGGGATACTGAATACGCCACCAAAAAGCATCGCAAGACAGGTGACTCCGACAATGATTTCATACAGAGCGTTGGCTGGGTTGTAAAAAGAGTGCATTTTTCTCTCCACGAAAGTTCAAGTGTTAATGTTGTAACCCAAATCCAAAGACTGATCCAACAATCAATTCTGTTCTATTGTGCAATTTGATGTTGGTCTGCGGACTTATTTACGACGGCGTTTTTTGAACGACCATTGAAAGGTGAACTCGGATATCTGTTCTCCGTTGGGCATGGTACCGATGGTGTGCATGTCTAGTGTGACTCCTTCGCCAGTTTTGATGGTGTGATCGATAGCCTCAAAGACTTTGATGCCGTCAGTGCACAAAAACGTACTGCGTTCAGTGGCTTTTTTACCAAAAGAGGCGTTCATATTGGTAACCAACATCGAGACTGATTCCTTAGATGATTGAATCGCCAACATGGCTAAGGCTCCTGTGCTCAATTCGGCAGCCATGCACTGGGCGGCAAAGTAAATCGATTGGAAAGGATTTTGTGTTCGCCAACCATAGGGAAGAGAAACTGCACATTTGGAGGCATCAAACTCATCAATTCGCAATCCCGCAAAAGCAGCCAAGGGTAATTTGGCTCCAAGATAGGCACCAAAGCCCAATCGTGAACGCATTTGTTTGATCAATTTTTCATCGGCAGGAAATGGTGGTTGGTTCATGATGGCTCCAAAGTGGGGAAGGATATCTGTCAAAGATGTGTCTATTCTGTAACGGTCTTTTGAATACCTTATCAAGATAGGCTAATTACGATAAAGTACTGGGGATGGAATTGCTGTGCACTCTGTTTTATAACATGCAAATCGATCCCAAACCGACATCTTTCCAACAAACGCTGAGGAGATTACCATGATGTGGTCAACACTAGGTCTGCTTTTAATGGGCAGTGTAGAAGCCAAACCCATTCCAGATGCCGAGTACAAACTCAAACTCGATCCCTACAACTTGAACATTTCTGATTATCGTTTCCCCAGTGGATTGCGTATTCTGTTTCAATCTGAGCAAACCCAACCAGTCGTAGCGATTACTTCGGTGATTGATCGTGGTTCGGAGTATGACCAAGAAGGTGTTGATGGAATCGCTCACGTCTTGGAGCATTTGGCCTTTCGTGCCAACCACGGCGGTATTAAAAACTGGGACTTGATCAGTCAGATGGGTGGAACCATCAATGCGTCCACCAGTGTGGATTGGACCAACTACATGACGATTGCTCCCAGAGATGCACTGGTACCATTGATTCGTCTGGAAGCCTTGCGAATGCAAAATGGTGTCAAAGGAGTCACCGAGCAAGATGTGGTCACCGAATCTGAAATCGCTCGAAACGAATTGCGGATGCGCTATGAAAATGCTGCGGTTTCTGCTGCCATGGAAGTGATTGGATCTCAACTCTATCCTGAAGGTCACCCCTATGCTCGTTCAACAATTGGTAGCCACGAAACCTTGAGCAACATCACCTTAGAAAAGGTTCAAGAGTACATTGAGGACAACTATCGACCCGAAAACACCACGATTGTGGTGGTTGGCGATTTTGAACTCAAAGAAGCAGGGAACTTCATTTTTGATGCTTTTGAAGGTGCTGAAGAATTGTTGATGGCACCAGAAGATGCCGAAGCATTTTTGAAATTGGACACCCAAAACGATCGTATCAAATTCTTGAACGAGTGGTTCCCAAAGTGGAATGCCTACATGGATGAAGTGGGACAAACTGACTTCCCAGCCCGTGTGGACTGTTCTAAACGAGCCGAGCCTCCCATGCCAAGTGTGCCTTTCACCAAGGACATTCCTCGTATCCAAGGCTTGACCGATACCACAACGGCTGTTTTGGCTTGGTCTTTGCCCGGTGGATATTGTGAAGACCAACCGACCATGCAAATGGCATCGTCTTTGCTGACCAACTACATCTACCAAAACATCGTTCCATCTTGGGATTATGGCAGTGATAGCCAAACTGTCTCTGGGATTGGCTGTTTCTTAAACCCTGAAGAATACTTTTCAACCTTACTTTGTTTCGTTGAACAAGGAAAAGGTGGCTATTCTGCCGAGCGTTTGGTAGAAAAATCAGCCGATG
>CAKZLX010000551.1 GCA_937127265.1 uncultured Pseudomonadota bacterium | reverse complement strand
GGGTATACAGTTGCGGGTTGACCCGGTACATCGGGGTAGCGATCCATGACTGTTATTGGACTTCCGAAGAGGGCGACAACACATTCGAGAACAGGCAAAAGGCAAAAAAGTC
Organism: uncultured Pseudomonadota bacterium; assembly: GCA_937127265.1. Lineage (GTDB taxonomy): Bacteria > Myxococcota_A > UBA796 > UBA796 > UBA796 > CAJWHX01. Next base: position 3,855 of record CAKZLX010000551.1, on the reverse strand, counting down.
CTCAACCTCTTTTCTTATACCTGTGGCATCGGAGTGGCTGCGGCTTTGGGTGGTGCCAAGCAGGTGTTGAATGTAGACTTTGCCACCCATGCTTTATCGATCGGCCAAGCCAATGCAGAATTGAATGGTCTGTCTGATTCTCAGTTTCAAACATTGCAAGACGATGCGATGTTGGTATTACGTCAGTTCTCCGGACTGGGTATCAAAGGCAAAGCCAAGCGCCGTCAATACACCAAACGCTCGGCCAGACTTTTTGATATCGTGGTGCTTGATCCACCCAGACGAGCCAAGTCACCTTTTGGGGCAGTGGATACCGTCAATGACTATCAGTCGTTGTTTAAGCCGGCCTTGATGTGTACCAAAACCGGTGGTCAGATGTTGGTGACTAACAATGTAGCATCCGTGAATTTAGATACTTGGGTTGAGAGTTTACGACGGTGTGCACTGAAAGCAGGTCGAGAAATTGAGTCGGTAGAGGTACTTGAGCCCGATGTGGACTTTCCCTCGATGGATGGTCAACATCCGTTGAAGATGGCTTGGTTGTCCGTATAGTTGCGGTTGATGTCTTTAGTGCGGTTGCATACGTGTGACTAATCAGCATTCGGTGTTAGTGACGGTATCCCAGTTTGGTAAACTTTTTGTACCCATCAGTTGTGCCCAGTATTCACGATGGATGAAATGATGTCGTAACGCTTCGGGAATAAGTTCTCGAACCGTTTGGTGATAAGCAGGTAAGAGATACCAGGGGACATTGAAATTGGCATGGTGTTCATAGTGGTAGTGGATGTTAAACGGCGAAAACAGCCATTGCATCGGATAAAAATAGGTTCGAGAGCGCAAGATAGCAAAGGGCTCATGTTGTAGGCCTGCCCCATGTTCTTGGGCAATTTTACAGAGGTTTAAGGTGGTAAGGGTAGTGAAACCAATGTAGAGAACCAGTAGGGCAGGAGGGTGGATGGTGTATAGAATACCGACTACTGGCAAGAGACAACTCAGTCCGAGTCCCATACGTTTGAGTTTGTCATCATATTTGGCTGAGGGATTGGCCAATAGGAAGCCAAAGGGAAGGAACCAAACCTGAGCGATTTTTCGAAGGAGCCGATCACCGTAGAGTGGATCTGGGTTTTGGGGATCATCTTCTTCACAGGGTCGAAGATGATGGGTGACATGTCCTTCTTTCCAGTGTCGATGGTAATCGGTGAAGAAGGGAATGGAGGCAAGATGACCAATGCTGTGGTTCAAGGTTTTACGGCGAGACAGATCTTTGGTCAAAAAGAGCATATTGTGAGAGGCTTCATGAATGATCAAGACAAAGTGTCCAAAAAAAGCAGATCCCAACAAGATACCGAGCAAGGGGTACCATCCCCAGTGAACCATTGTTCCAAGAGCGAGGGTTGCCACAATCGTCGTCCACAACATGGTTATCGCCAGGGCATTGATCAGATTGTGTTGGAGGATTGGCTGGTGTCGGATGTGAAAGTCATTACCGGCTTTGATGGTGTCGGTGGTCCATTGTGGTTTATGCATAATCGGTTATCATTACTGGTTTGAGATATAACAAATGGTATAATTAGATTGGGTCTATTTGTCTAGTATCCTATCAAAGATGTCAGGGAATCGGGTGGCCATCTAAGCGTAACTGAAAGACAAAGTAGGTTGGGGTACAAAAGCCAATATCCATCTCCGCTAGGACTTTTCCTTTGTCGGAGTCGACACCTGGTAGTTGATAGGGAATGGCTTGGCAAATATAGTCTTCGCGACAGAAATTTCCGCTGTGGCAACTATCTACCATTCCTCGTGCTACGATCGAATCTAGGCATTTGTGAAAATCTTTTTCGACACAACTATCAAATTTTGCCCCACCAACCACCGCGCAGATTTCAGGGTGGGTAGGATTGGTTTGCTGTGGTTCAAAGGCACGTTCTTCACTGGTACATTTACGGTACGTACGTCCAAGTGGTACACCAATGCGTGTGGGCCGACAGTTGTAGGAATCAAAGGTAAATTGCTTGCCTTCGGGTAAGTCATATCGTTGTTGTTCTTGGAACGTATCGGTATAGGCATGGAGGTTGAAGACACTGTTGCTCTGTTGTGTTGTGTCGGTAATCTTTCCTGTCCGACAGGTGTTACCGGCTTTCAGAGCATCAACAGTGGGCAGGCATTGTCCAAAATCAATACCCACATCACTCTCTACAACAATCTCACAAGTCTGACCGGTTTCGCAGGACCAGAGTGCATCCGATTGAAAATGTGTTTGTTCTGCTTGGGGAATGCAGACTTGATTGGTACCGACTGTCGATGTGTTCGGGGCCAAAGAGTGAGGACGAAAAGTATCTTCGGGCAGGTTGTTGAGAAAATTGCTGAGTTGTTGTTTGCGTCGGGGTTGCTCTCGGTGAAAATGAGCTGAAAATGGAAGTGCCAGTCGATTGGTGACACCAGCGATCGTGGGATTGTCTTCTCCTAAGAAATGAAAGCCAGCGGTGGTGGAGGCTTGGTGACAACCCAAACAACTGCCATTGTTTAACCGATCGATGATCGATTCTTTGGATCGAATCCATTGTCGGTCGCCTGTGGGTAAAGAGAGTTTGAGCATAGCGTCTTCATTAAAGATGACATCAAAGGGCTTGTTGGCTTTACGATGAATGCCGAGTGTCGAATAAGAAATGGCTTCTGTTGTTAAGAATTTTTGGGGAAGTAAATAGGTTCCGTTGTCAATCTCCGAGAGGTGTGCATTGGTCCAGTCAACCAATTCTCTTTTGAGACTAGGGTTTTGTTGGATACTCTGTACATCCGGTGTGTTTTCCAGAGGGACTTCTTCGATGACTAGGCTTTCATCTTCGATGGCCAGTCCATACACCCGCAGCAAATAGAGTGCTTGTCCGGCAAAGGTTGTTTCCAAACCCGAGGGAAAACGAACAATTTGTGCATTTAGTTCGAGTTGTTTAAAATCAAGATGTGCTTGGTTGAGAGGACCATCTACCAGCCAGTCATCGGTGTTTGTATTTTTTGGTTTGACCCATTGTTGTGCATAGGTTCGACAATCTTGTTTGGGTGTCATCACCAAGTTCATCGTCAGTGGCAAACGTGAACTGGCTCCGTTGGCATCTTGATAGGCTAATCGGTAGATAAAACGGACTTCTCCACAGTCGCCATAGATATCCTTTTTATCCAAGCGATTGATGACCCCAATCAGTTCAAAGAAGGCAATGTCAGAAGAGAACCAACGATTGTCGAAACGCCGGCCGACATTTCCAGCAGGGTAGCGCAGGGCATCTTTGAGTTCAATAATCAGGTCGCGATCGATGTCAGAAGCGATGTTGTCGATCCGACTGCTCAGGTGTTCGGTCAGTGCTCGGTACCCTTGGTGGTGTTCATAGAGCCATTTGGTGGAGCCGGTTTGATTGGAGGGGGCAGGGTTTGCTGTTGGTAATAAGGTCGCTAGGGAATGACTGGTTGATAGTCGTTGCAGTGTTTGTCGATCTTGTATCGCCACCACCACATCTTCTATGGAGACCGTTGGTGAGGTGTCAGATGTCTCTGTTGGGGTAGGGACTTTTTGTGGTGGTGAGGTTGTGTCATTTGGAACAGTGCATCCCAGCAGTCCAAAGAACGGTAATAAAAGAGCGTACATGTTGTGATACCTTGTCCGACATCCAGTGTTTCCGCCGTATCTCATTGGTGCCAGACATTGTTCTATATCATGAAATGCTTGTTTCGGTTCTGGTGTCAGTGGATTTAGGCTTTAAACCTATCATTACAACGCGATGGGTATCTATTGATTTTTGAACAAAAATCGATCCGACTTGAAAAATAGCATTCGTGTCGTCAATCGTACCTCATCAGTGACAGAATGTG
>CAKZLX010000550.1 GCA_937127265.1 uncultured Pseudomonadota bacterium | reverse complement strand
AAGAATGGACGTTCTTTGTGTACAGCATAGAAGCCTTCGGCTACTTTTTTGGACATATGGATTTTACGGATAGCGGCAATGTTCAAGCCTTCTTCTTCGAAACGAGCAACGATTTTACCGATGACATTTTTGGCGGTGGCATCAGGTTTGATGATGGATAGGGTTCTTTCCATGATAATCTCCAAAGATTGGTGTGATAAATTCGCTACCGTTATAACCTGTTTATATTCAAAAGGCGAGTTGCATCAGTTGACAAAATTTAGGTGTCATTTCTGTGACGAGAATACAAAATTTTTTACCATGCAAAGTCCTAGTATTTATTGAACAATTTGTAACCACTGTACAAATTGTTGAAAAAAAATGAAATTTAAGGTGGGAATTTTCAAAGATGTACGTAAAATAGTTATAGAGGGGGGCATGGGGCATTCCTTAGACAACAAACGAGGTCAACCTATGAAATTTGTAGGACATTCATCAAGCGATGTATTCAGCAATCGTCTCAAGCGATATGCAGAAGAAAAACTTCACCGTCCCATCATGCGTCATCAATTGGATGGTTCTGATGTTAACGTTCGTGCCGAAGCCGAAGAGAGTGGCACCCAAGTGGAATTGAAAGTATCAGTTTTCATTCCCGGCAAAGAAACCATCGTTGTTTCTGTGGTCGATGAACACTTGAACGCAGCAATTGATTTGGCGGCAGACAAGTTGGAACGCAGTTTACGTTCTTTGAAAAATAAAGGTTCTGTTCGCGATGGATCGAAAGACGAAGCCTTGGCAGACTACACTGAAGAATTTGGTGAAGACGACTACTTGACCGATGGTGAAGAAGAAGTACTGCGAAAGATGGATGCACTTGACGACATTTTGGACGTGTAATGGCAACATTACATGAACTCGTTTTGCCTCGGCCTGACGATTTTCATGTGCACTTTCGAGAAGGAACGGTGTTGGCGGATGTTGTCCGTCACACCGTTTTACAATTTGGAAGAGCACTGGTCATGCCAAACTTGAAAGATCCCGTTACGACGGCATCAAAGGCGATTGTTTACCGACAAGCGATCAGGGAAGTGTTGCCAGAAGGAAGCGACTTTACACCCTTGATGACTCTCTATCTCACTGATACAACAACCCCAGAAGATATTGCCGAAGCCAAAAAGGCAGGGGTGGTGGCAGTGAAATGGTATCCTGCGGGGGCAACCACTTTGTCTGATCATGGTGTGTCTGACTGGAGACAAATGGATGCGGTGTGTGAAGCCTTGGCAGCCGAAGAAATGCTGTTGTTGATTCATGGTGAGGTTACCGATCCACAGATTGACATCTTTGAGCGAGAAACACGTTTTGTCCGAGATATTTTGGTAGCGTTACGCCAACGTCATCCCAATTTGCGAATGGTTTTGGAGCATATCACCACCAAAGATTCGGTGGATTTCATCCATGAATATGGTCACCAAAATCTTGGAGCCACCATTACCGCACAACATTTGCTCAACAATCGCAACCATATGTTGGTGGGTGGGATCAAACCACATTTTTATTGTTTGCCGATTTTGAAAACTGAAACCGATCGCTGTGCACTATTAGAGGCTGCAACCAGTGGAGATTCGCGATTCTTTTTGGGGACAGATTCTGCTCCACATGCGCAATCTGCCAAAGAGAATGCCTGTGGTTGTGCGGGGTGTTTTACTGGTTATGCGGCTTTGGAACTCTATGCCACGGCATTTGAATCGGTTGGAAAGTTGGACAAACTGGCTAACTTTGCTGCTCGTTTTGGTGCCGACTATTATGGATTGCCCTACAACAAAGGGGAAGTGGTCTTAAAAAGAGAATCGTGGGCGTTACCAGAGACCTTACCGTTTGGTGCGACTTTAATTCGTCCTTATCATACGGTGAGTGGTCAGTTGAACTGGAAGTGTTTCCAAGCCTGAGGTACTGTCCAGTCGAACCGTTGCAGGCGTTCACAAGTGGAGAAGTCCAGAACATAGAGAACCATTTCTTTACCATAAAAATGAAATGTGCCTTGGTTCTGGAAACCCCACGACTGTAATTGTCTGTTGGCACCAGTATTGTCTGTTTCGGTGGTGATCTTGACTTGTCGTTGTCCTTTGTACCACAGTGTATCAAAGAGAACTTTGTTGATGTGACCCGATACGCGTTTGCCTCGTAACTTTGGGGTGAAAGAACAAAATAATGATTCGGCTGACACACTGTCACTGTTTGGGGCGTTACTGTTGCGAAAGTAGAATGGGGTTTCCAAGAGGTGTTTGAGCACGGTTGGATTGCGTAAACCCATGACCCCAGCCAAGCCCAGTCGGTGGCCTCGTTTCAGGAATACTTTTTTCATCATCTCACTGGTTTCGGTGGAGCCAGCGATGAAACCTTCAATTTTGCCATCTTCTTCATAGACGAAACCCAGGAATTGAGGTGTGTCAAGCATGCCCCGATAAATCTCTCGGAGAAATCGCTGTCCCAGTTGTGCCCAGAGAGATTTCCCCATGGCTTGGTGGTGCAGAAAGGCAACCCGTCGGACATCACGGTGACACATGAGACGGATTCGTTTGAGAACCTCTGGATTGGGTTCAAATGGTCGAAGTGTTTGCATAATTGATTAGGAACTGGCGTTGTGTTTGTCGACGGTCTGTAAAAATTGGTCGTGGCTGATAGCGCGTTGTTGGGCGGCCAAGAAGTGACCGATGGCGTCCTCAAAACTGTCGTGGTAACTTTCGTTTAGTAGTCTACGGGCCAATTGGATCGCTACGGGATTGATGGGGCTACTCGCAGAGAGGTGTTGTTGACAGGTTTCGGCAAGGTTGTCGGTGGTTTCGGTGACCAAGCCCCAGGTTTCAGCGGTTGTGGCAGAGATGGTGTTGCCTTGTAATACCCATTGTTTGGCACGACGCAGTCCAATATTTTTGGCGAGACGGTAAATTCCCATGCCGGGTAGAAAACCCATTTTGACTTCGGGTAGTTGAAAGGTTGCCGTGGTTGTCGCCAAGCAAATATCGGTACACAGTGCCAATTGAACACCACCACCGATGGCTTTTCCGTTCACCAAAGAGATGGTGAGGGCGCGGATACGCTCCAAACGCACACACATCTTCTCCCATTTGTGGAATCCGTGAATGTCCATCGCTTTGTCGGGGTGAAACTCTTTGAAGTCCAGTCCCAAGTTGAAGCGACCGTCGGCCCCTTGCAGTACGATCACAGTTGCCGAACTATGGTCTTCCAAGTGGTCTAGTACCGCATTGAATTCTTTGATCATGGTCATCGATGAATGGGGGGCGACCATGGTAATGGTGGCAACATGGTCTTGTTCTGCGAGTGTCAGTGTTGTAAGAGAGGCTAAACCCATGTGAACTCCAATGTTGTCCCGTGAATCGATTGTGTGGTTGAGGTGTACAGAGAAAGAGGCAATATGTTTACCATTTGAGCAGGGCGGTTTCAATGGTGGAACCAGGACCCATAGTCATCATCACGGCATAGTCCCCGCGTTTGACGGTTCCTTCTTGCAAGAGGTGTTGGTAACTAAAGAGAAAGGCACCTGAACCCAAGTTTCCAAAGTCGCGTAGGGTGTTGGTGGTATGGCGGACATCGTGGGCGGTGATTCCCACAGTGTATTTGATGGCATCGATGACTTTTTTTCCGCCTGAGTGAATGATCCAATGATCGATGTGGCGTGGTTTTAAGCCAAATGGGCGCAGTAGGTTGCTGACGGGTATTTGTGCATTGGCTCCGAGTACATAGGGTACATCGCGATCCAGATTGAAAGAAAACTTACCGTGGTCCTCACTCCAGTGGTAACTCATGGCACGCCAAGTATCTGGAATGAGGTGGCTTTCAAAATGCAGAATGCTTGGACCAAAGTGTGCATCATCTTGTAAATCAAACCCATTAAAATAGGCAGCGGTTATAAAGTTTATTTTTTTAGGTAATGAAGTATCAATGATTTCTGATCTTTCATAACCATCTAT
>CAKZLX010000549.1 GCA_937127265.1 uncultured Pseudomonadota bacterium | reverse complement strand
TGGTGTGCCATCCTGAAAAACCCGAGTGGGGCACTGGCCAGGTTCAATCGAATGTGGGCGGGCGCATAACCGTGAACTTTCCGGACGAAGGCAAGGTTGTGATCGATGGTGATCGCGTAATGCTGCTCCCGGTATATGGCGAATGAGTGGCACCCTCTGGTTGTATAGTGACGTGCGAAATGTGTGTTGGCAATACGTTTCATAGAGTTCATGCACGTTTGGTGCGCTGGGGTGAGGCAGGAATAGCCATTCGATGATGCAATCAGAGCGTGTAATTTCAGTGCGATTGGCACAGGATGCGGCCCAGATCGAAGCCGCCCAGCGCCTGCGTTACGATGTCTTTGTGCGCGAATTGGGCGGCGATGGTGCGATGGTCGATCATGACGCGGGACTGGAGCGGGACCGCTTTGATCCGTTTTTTGATCACCTGCTGGCGTTTGACGATACTGCGGGTGGCAAGGTTGTGGGGGTGTACCGCGTGCTGCGCGCGGATCAGGCCGCGGCCGCGGGCCAGTTCTATTCCGAGGATGAATATGATCTGTCTGTCCTGCGCGCCTCAGGGCGGCGGCTGTTGGAACTGGGGCGGTCCTGCCTGCATCGCGACTATCGCGGCGGGCCGGTGATGTTTCACCTTTGGCAGGGTTTGGCGAACTATGTGCAAACGCATGATATTGATGTGATGTTCGGCGTTGCCAGCTTTCACGGCATTGATGCACAGGCTCTGGCCAGCCCTTTGTCGCTTCTGCACCACCGGCATCTGGCACCGCCGGACCTGCGGGTGCGGGCGCGGCAGTTTCAGCCGATGGACCTTGTTGCCGAGGCCGATCTGGACCGGCGCGCTGCCATGCTGCAGGTGCCAGCCTTGATCAAGGCTTACCTGCGTCTGGGTGGTTTTGTGGGCGAGGGGGCCTTTGTGGACCATGCCTTTAACACCACCGGCCAGAGAAGCACCTTCTGCCTCCACTTCGGCAATCTTCTCTGCGTTGAGATCACAAAACATGACATTGGCACCCAATTTGGCCAATTCCAACGTAAAACACTTACCCATTCCTTGCGCACCACCGGTGACCAGAAATGTTTTTCCATTAATATCCATAATTCACTCCCATTATTGATGTGACATTCAAATTGTTGCATTGCAACATAGCAATCCAAACTTATCCATTTATAAGTGGATCTGTCCAAAAAGAAAGTGATTTTTTACATTTCCAAGTGAAATTTTGTCTAGAAGCAGTCGTTTCAGCAGACAATATGGACAAGATAAACTGTTATTTCAACTTGTCGGTCACATCCACAATGTGCAATTGACGCCAATTGGACCCTTCAGAAGGCAACCCCGTATAGGCCAAATAAATCTTCCCACCCACTTCGGTTAAGGAAGGTTCTGCACAAGCCTGATGTGGCGTTTTAATCGAGATGGTCTTACTTCCATCCACTTTGGTGAGCCAAATACTGGTGGCTTTATCGGGATTTTCAAGACCATAGGCTACCCATTTACCATCAGGGCTTAAAGCAGGTGAGGCACGAAATGGCAATCGAATGTCTTTGGCTAAGGTTTTGGACTGCCCACCACCTGCTGAAATAGCCACATCCCATACACCACCACCACGTTCACTGGTGAAATAAATCACCGAAGATCCCACCCATTGTGGACGGGTTTGATCGCCTGCACCACCAACCCAATCACTGTTGGATCCGCCCTTATTGACAAAGATGTCTTCGGCATCATTTTGCTTGCGGGTATAGACAATGTTGCCAGAACCATCAAACTTTGGCGCCATCTCCGAATACTCCGAGTTGGTAATCTGGGTGGTTGTCTTCCAATTGGTCAAATCCAAAGTATAGACATCACCTTTTCCAGTTTGATCACTAACAAACAACAAGGTCTTGCCGTCGGCGCTAAAGGATGGCCAGGACAAGTCACCAGAAATCACATTCTCTGGGATTGGATAGGGTGGTTGTCCATTAAAGGAATACATGTACAAACGATTGGAACCCCCTTTATGTGAGCCTTCAAAGAGCAAGGCTTTGTTGATTGGGTTCCAAGTTGGTGCTGCGGTCACGGTACCTGTTGAACCACCAAATGAAGTCTGTTCTACTTTAAGCCCCATTTTTTCTGGCACAGATGAACTTTTACCACCGTCAATGTTGGCGACAAACAGTGTAATACTCCCCGTTTGCCCATTGATTTCAAAGGCAACTTTTTTACCATCAGGAGACCATATCGGATTCATGGCGTGCCCTTCGGCTGGTACTTGGACTTGCTCTGCAGTCGCCATTTGGATTCCCATCATCCACATCATTGTTACCATCATTGCTTTCCCCTTCCTTACATAAGTGGTCTTTTTGATTGTTATTTGTTTATTGTGCTTTGATTGTCAAGGACACTTGACCCCAAGTATACCAACGAGCACCATCCGATTGAGCCCCCACATAGGTGGAGACGCCCCCGAGAAGCCCCTCTCCTACACTCATTCCAGCATAAGTGATGCCACCCGATAGACCAGAAGCCAAAATACTTCCTTGTACAGGTACATAATCCCCTTGTCCTTGTGTATATTCCACACTTGATGCATCGAGGTTTAATCCTTGTGTTTGAACCGAAGCGAATTCAGTGACGGGTCCAACCAGCACTTCGATGTCACCGAACGATTTAGATGCCGCCAGCCAACCAAATGCCCCGTTGTACAATGTTGGTGTAGCATCATAGCCGACAGAGGTAATTCCAGACAGTTGTGGTGCTTCTCCTGCACCAAACGAACCATGATAGCCTACCTCTGCAACCAAGCCGAAGGATTCACCGAGACCATAGTTGATACCAACACCAATTCGTGTGCCGACGCCACCAAATCCCTGTGCCTGACCGGCCTCACTGCTCTCTGCGGCGCTAGCCCCAGCCACTCCCAAATCTAAGCGTAGACCGGTACCAGAACTGTCCTTGGAGGGTTTCTGTTGCTTGTTACCTTTATTCGGATTTCCTGAATCTTGCTTATCGGCAACCACATCGGACTTTGCTGCACCAACAGGTTTGGCGACCACTACGATATCGCGATCCCCTTGGGCCACAGTAAAGGTTGAGCCAGCGATGGTATACTCTCCAAAGGGAATGTACCCTTGAAACTTTCGATTCTCTTGAATCTGTTGTTGGGCAAATGCCAAGGCCAACTGCTGATCGGGAAAGAACGGCATCATAGCAATTGTGAGTTCGGGAACCGTTTCAAACTTTTTGGGTACTTTGATGGTCACCGGTGCGTAACTGGCATCAATCGACTCATACCATTGTCGTGTTTTATCACTTCCTTCCAAAGCCAACGCCAACCCAAGACGTTCGTGTACTGCTGCCACATTTCCCAAGTTACTGGCGGCTTCTGCACCCAACAAATGCATCTCCACCGTTGGTTGTGCTTTTTTAAATTCAGACAGTTGCAAGTATCTCTTTTCTACCACTGTCCAATTGGCATTCTCACGGAACTGCTTCATATCTTCAAGGATACGCGCCATCTCAGCCTGTTCTTCTTCAACCGAGGCTGCACTGGCTGTTTGTACAATGACCATCAATGGTAACAAACTCATGGTGTTTCTCCATCAGTAGATATGGGTGCTTGAGATTTCTTCTGAGATTCAGGGTCTGCACACAAAGCATGACAGGCTATCCAATGATCGCTAGAATCGGTGGTCAATTCCGTCAAGAGTGGGAGTTCTTGTGCACACTTAGAGTGTAACACAATTGGACAGTTGCTATGGAATGGACAGCCTTCTTTAGACAATTCTTTTTCAGGTAACGGTGCACCCCAAGGATCAAACAGTAATTTCGCATACGGATGTTGTGGTTCTTCTTTGCGAACATCCAAAACTTCAATCGCCCGTCCAGCCAACATCACATAGATTCGGTTACACCATTGTTTGGCCTCAGACATATCGTGGGTCACCAAAATACAACCTGCATCTTTGGGAAGATTGCCAAACAACGCTTCTAGCACAGAGTCTCGTCGGTCAGGGTCTAGTCCACTGGTTGGTTCATCGGCAACGATCAATTTGGGATTGAGAGCCAACACACGCGCCAAAGTCACACGGCGTTGCTCCCCACCAGACATCTCACGCGGTAGAGCATGCAAGCGTTCTTCGAGCCCCAACGATGACAAGAGTTCACGAGCAGACGATTGGGCTTCTCCTTTCGATTTACCACCCAACACTAGAAAGGTTTCCGTAATGTGCTCCAAAGCGGTTTGTTGAGGGTTCAAAGCAGACATCGAATCTTGGGGAACATATTGAAACTTTGCCCGTAAAGGACGACGTTCTCTTTCACTCAAGCCATCCCAACGTTGCCCATCCAACCAAATCTCACCACTAGTGGGTTCTTCGAGTCCCAAAATCATACGAGAAACGGTTGTTTTTCCAGAGCCCGACTGACCAACCAAAGCAATAATCTCACCGGGTGCCACTTGTACATTCACACCTTGTACAGCGCGCACCTCACGCACTGGCGACCAAGGAAACGTTCCCCGTTGTTCAAAGGTTTTCACAAGGTTCTTGACATCAACAATCATTTGGCCTCCGAAAGATGAGGCTGTAACCGAACCACAGCATCGGCAATCCGTTCGACCGTATCTTCATGGTGACTGATGAGAACCAACCCAGCACCATTTTGACGAACCACTTTGACCAACAGTTCAATCACCGCTCGACGCAAGACCGGATCTAGACCTGTTTCTGGCTCATCGGCGATCACCAACTGTGGATTGGGTGCAATCGCAATCGCCAAAGCCGCTCGTTGACACATCCCTCCACTCAGTTCGCTCGGCAAAGCCCCTACGGATGCTCTATCTAATCCGACCTGTCCCAAAATACGCAAGAGTTCGCGCGATAGTGAGGTTGGTGGATTTGATCGCCGGGCAATTGCCATTTCCATTTGACGACCAATCGTACGGCCTGGATTCAAAGCCGAAGAGGCTGACTGGGGTGAGTAGGTAACAAAATGACCACGCAAATGACGAGTTTGTTTGAGCAGTTTCTGTTGGGCAGACATTCCTTTGCCAACTACATCGGCAAACCAATCCTTGTTGGCATCGATGGTTGGATAGCGTAAGCGCCCCCCTTGCAAACCAGGCGATACATCAAGTACCGACATCATCGCCCTTGCAGTGAGCGATTTACCTGAACCACTTGGACCACACAAAGCGGTCACTTGCTCCGGAAAAATATCGACATTGACCCCTTTGACCAAATCTCGTTGGTGAGTGGCAATCCAAAGGTCACGCAATTCGATCAACTGATTCATCGTGCCTCCGATGCTTTGGTGAGCGCAGTAGCCGTTAACACAATCAGCCCCAGCAACCCCAGACCAACAAACAAAACGTGACCAGTGTCTAAACCAAGCGCCAACCACAAATAGCCTTCTTTTAATAAATCGGCCCACGATCGCAAGTTGTCAGAATGGGTAAAAGAAGATTGGTTTTCCACTACCGCCAAATAAGACAGAGCCACTTCCAAAAATGCCACCGTCATCATCGCTTCTGCACCTTGTCGTACCAAAACAGGACGCAAGTTCAACAAAACGATGTGGTTCATATAGATACGCCATGCTCCAAAACCGTGTGCTTTCAATGCTTCGACAAAACGGGTACCCCCCAAACGGGCAGCCACCGCACCGGCTTCATCAATTGCCCCAGGAGCACAAAGAATCGACCAAACCACTGCCAACGGCATCAACGAACGCCAATCCAAAGGCAACAACAGCGCCACCACCAAAATGACCACCATCCGTGGTAAAGCACCAATCACCTCTCCAATGAACTGTACGATGGTTTGAATTGTAGGCCACTCCACACAGCGCAACAGACCACCCAACATCCCAAAAATAGCCACCAAAACACCCGCCAATAACGAAGGTACGGCTATCACTTTGGCACCCTGGGTAGCGTAGTCCAATAAAGGACGTCCATTCATATCGGTTCCCAGTGGCCAATACTCCCAAGGTTTAAGACTTCGTTGAGAACGATCAATTGTACTCGGTAGTTCAGGCGCACTCCACGCCAACACCAATAATGTTAGAAAACAGACAATCGCCAAGCCCATGTATAGTCTACGATTTCTCATGAGGATACCCCAGAGGTTTCTGTCATGTCTATATCTAGATCAATCGTGGGTGAACGTCGTTGGTGTAGATTTTGGGCGATTTCAACCAATGCTTGAAAAAACAACAACGCCGATGACAAACTGGCAAAGACTGTAGCGGCGGCCAACACCACACCAAAGTCTTGCATCAAAGTCCCACGCCAAAGCAACGCACCAAAGCCATCGACTTGCACGATCACTTCCACAATCACAGCACCACTGAGCAGTTGCACGATTCTGGAACGGTATTGCCCTACCAAAGCACCCGCCAAGTTCGGTAACGTATTGGAGAAATTGCTTTCTCCACGCAATACTGAAATCCCAACGTAGCGCTGCTGGTTTTCTTGCTCAAACATCGAGCGATTACCCAAAATCGAACCACTCAATGCCCCATCGGCGATACCAAGCGTCAAAGCCGCAGCCAACATTCGCATCCAATATCCAAATCCCTCACTGTCAGAACCAGCAAAATTGAGCTCAACCACTGCCGCAGCCAACAAAGCCAACACCACAACCGGCAAGACACTCAAGGACACCAGCAAAGGATCCCACTTCTTAGAGGGGCGTTGAAAAGCCCCCAATACAGAACCGGCGGTAATTGGAATCAAGGCCAAACCAATCAACAGCAGGGTATTGGGGATGGTTTGGGTCATCAGTTCGATCACAGGCTTTCCAGTGAGAACACGCCACGAATCTCCAAAGTCCAATTGCACAGCAGAAAATATCCAATGACTATAAAATGCCCAGGGACCTTGGTCTAAATGCCAACGCGCCGCCAATTCTTCTCCACCAGTACAAATACTCGGAGGGCAAATAATTTCAGCAGGATTGCCCGGCAATGCCCAAATCAAAATCGTAATCAGGGCAGGAACCAATAAAGGTAAACCAAGAGCCACCAACGCTCGAGCCAAAGGTTGTATCCACCAAAATTTCACAAACGCCTCTTGATGTGTTGTCGATTGTTACCCATAATGAACAGGGTCCTCAACCAAATCACTTCGACACGTACCAACGGTTGATGTCTGTGAAGTAGTAGTATGGAGAAATGGTGATATCTTTGACTTCACCTCGCCACGCAGACTTGGTGTCCAACTTCCACAAAAACAAGTAGGGCAAGTCGTCTGCCAATTGCGAATGTAACTTGTGGTAGGCATTCTTGGCACTATCGGTAGTACGGGCCTTTTCATATTCAACCAATGTCGCATCGACCTCTGGGTTGGAATAATTGAAAATATTGTGACGACCTTGGAACTTGGTATCTGAACGGGTTTGGAACAAATCATTGACATCTTCATTGATACCAAAAGACCATTTTCCAATCAGCATGTCATACTCTTTGGTCAACTGGCCAGTAATCGCTTTACGGTTCCAGTCATCAGAAGAAATTTTGGAGATTTTGGCTTGGAAACCAGCTTCTTGCAACTGGTTGGCGATTTGGGTCAGCAAGTCGGTTGCTTCTTTACCGAGTTTGGCATCCATCCCAATGCGTAAAGCAACTGGTTTCCCTTCATGAAACCACAATCCGTTCTTTTCTAGACCTGCCGCATTCAACAACGCTTCGGCTTTACGACGATCGGCAAACTCGACCGGAGGTACTTCGTGGTTGTAATAAGCACTGGATTGCACAAAGGGACCGGAAATAAACTCACAAGGAGATTCTTTGTCATTTTTGTCGAATCCAATACTCTTTTCACGCAACTCACTGCGATCCAAACTGTAATTTAAGGCCTGACGTACTTCTTTGGTGGCCAAAGGACCAGATTTGGTATTCAAGGCAATGAACCACCATGAACGCAAATCATAACTACGCAACTGCACTTCGCTTTCAGTTTGGAGTTCAGGTCGATAGATTGGCGGCACACTGACAATCCCATGCATAGCACCATTTCTCAGTGTACTGATCTGCACGGCAGGGTCTTGGGCTTGAGACATTTTCATGGCACCAATTTTTGGACTGTGGTGTGATGTTTTGGTGTGGGCTTCAAAACGCGCAGCCAATGTCCCCATTCGTCCCTTCATAGGGCCCGTTCCAACTGGTTGGTTGGCGAATTCGGTATCTGGTTGGACCGCGGTCGAGGAAAACTCAGACTTGGGAAGTACAAAGAACTTCAAACGTTCACGGGGATTGTGGTACACCCTTTTGAAAGTGACCTTGGCAACATTGCTCTTTTCCACAGTACAACTGGCTAAGTGTTCGCGATAATAATGGGCAATCGGAGAGGGTGTACGGACATTCAACATTGCATCAATGGTAAAGCAAATGTCATTGGCCGTAAACTTCTTGCCGTTGTGCCAGTTAATCCCATCTTTGATGGTGAGGCGCAGTGACTTCCCAGCATCTTCAATTTTGGTTTGAGACTCATCAATTAATCGACTGGTTAACGAGTTGTCAGTCGGATTGTTGTAGTACAAACGATCGAAGTAAAGTTCGTGTGCACGATTGTCAACCATCGTAGTGGCAAACAAAGGGTTCAATGTAATTGGCAACGCCTCATCGTAAAACTGCACTTCAACAGCAGTTCCCAACACGGCAGATGTGAGCAATACCCCACCAAGCATCCATGATTTTTTCATATGCGTTGTCCTCCAAGACAAATTCATTGTAATTTGTATACCACAAAGGGGCTATTCTTATTCCCTCTAATTTGCTGCTCCAGGTACGCCAGCCGAACGTCCAAGACGGATCTGTAAGGTACCAAGTGGATGACCAGCCACTTTAAATGCCGGAAAATCACCACTGTACTTGTGTACCATGTCCTGTGCACGCAACGGATAGCGATTTTGAACATCCCAGGCCGCAAAACCAGTCAAAAAGAGTGCATCTTTTGAATTTTGCAATGCCAAATCGCGCGCATTCAATCGCAAACGACCAGAATCTTCACGTTGGCCCAACTTTTCTGCGAGGGCAACGCCAGCAATTAACACCGACTGCTCAGCAAAATCAGCAAACAAAGGATAAAAGGGTTCTTCTTTGCCTTGACTGGCTTTCATGGCTTCCAAGACTTCCAATTCCAGATTTCCAGCGGCATCCAACACTTTGGGCACATCCAATTTCGCATCGACCAAACAGTTCGACAAAATGGTCGCCAAGACACTTTTGTTGCTCCATTCAGAGACTACACCCAATGGTTTTTCAGCGAAATGCAAAGCATATAGAAAGAGTACATCTTCAGCCACCAAATTGCGACTCAAAAACAACCATGACTCATCCAAACTGTCCGGCTTTAGTTCGTTCAAGATAGACTTTGACTGTTCGGTAGCGAAAGACATTTCCATCGGAGTCAACCATGGTCCCATGAAAACATCGACCCATCGAGGATCCATAGTGACACTGGTCGCCATCTGTTTGGCCATCGCTTCATGCCATCGAGATCGCACCCAGAGTTCGGTGCCGTCTGTGACTCCTGCTTGCACCCCCTCAACCGTTGTGTCGATGGAGAAATGGGGTACCGTTTCCACTCGGAATTTGTCTTTGGCAGAATCGGTCAACGGAGGTACATTTACAAAATGCCCTTCCAACACGATTTCTGGATTCCAACCCTTGGATTCAATTATCGGGCTCCATTGGGTCGCGTAGGTTTGAAGATTCTCCGATTGTAACAATCCAAAATCACTTTTTGCATCGTCATATTCTCCCAGAATCGTTCTGGAAACACCACGCAGATACAACGTGTCAGTACCGTCTTCTTCTTGGCGATCGGTATCATAGATGTGTTGGGTGGCATGGGCGTGCATTAGGGTTGCCTGACGATAGATTGCAGCAAACTCGGCTTGCATCCGCACGTCCCCTGCGCCTGACGCCCCACCGATTGCACCTTCGTAATCACGATTGAACAAACTGCTCCAACCAGGGTCGCCTTCAAACGTCCCTCTCCATGCAGAGTCTGCAGACTTAAAGACCCAAGTTCGTTCCAAGTCTACTTGGTTGAGTACTGACTGTTGAGGTGTTTCAGTGGTGGTTTCAGTTTCTGAGGTAGATCCTGAACATGCCAACAATGACACCAATAAAGCACCATAGATCATTGACAGAACCCCACATCGCCTTGGGTCGCCGATACACAAAGACTCATGGCAGCCTTGGTCGACTGTCCTGAAGCACGGGCATAATCCAACCACTCTTTGGCAAAGTTTTTGGCTTGCCCACGATAGTTTTCGGCTTTGCTTTTGTTTTCAGGGGTATTTTCCGACGTCAATTTGGCATCCGCATTCATCCACAACTGATTGGCGGCACTGGCTCGCATCCCGTGAAGGGCATTGACATTTTTCTTGAATTCACCACCCGACCACTGGTGCTTGTTTGCCAACGCAGCTTCTGACCATTTGATCACTTTGGATGCTGAACCAACTCCTTTTTTGGAGAGGTAATACGCATAACGCATACAGACGACCGGATCAGATTGATCGTATCGTTGCAGATGGCGACCAACCAGTCTAGACCACTCCGACATATCACGAGAGGCTTCCGCGTTGTTGATCAGCAGCAAACTCACGTCGCGTTTTTCAGTCAAGGGGATCTTACTGTTTATTTTGGCTTCCAAACAAGTCTTGTCATCACCGCTGAGTTCACCCATCATAGCCGAACCTTCAAGCAACATCAGATCATCACAACCACTTTGAGACAAGTCGACTTCTGGTTCTGGAATCGGCTCTGGTTCTGGAACCGGTTCGGGAATCGGTTCGGGCTCCGGTACCACTTCTGGTTCGGGTACCACTTCTGGCTCTGGAACGGGTTCAGGTATTTTTTCAACCTTGGCCACCGGTGTTGGACGTGGTTTGCTGACCTTTTTAATTGGCTTTTCAACTTCTGGTTCGGGTTCAGGCACCACTTCTGCAACGACCGCAGGATAGGCGTCCACCATATCAAAAGGACTATGTCCTTCGAGTGGTTCAAAATCAAAAAACGATACTCGGGCGTTTGAAGGGTGAAAGATTCCACGACTATCAGAGATAGAGTCCACCGTGAGTTCATCACCATCCACCAAACAAGCCACCCAACCATTGTTACAAGCAACATTTCGAAAGGCATTTTCAAACTGCTTGCCTGCAGCAACAGATTGAGAAGACAATCCAAGTCCCAAGACCAGAATGCTGGTTAATCCCAAAAATATTGAACGGTTCAAATTCATTGTGCACCTCCAGGACCACTATCTGTTTTTACAGTGTCTCGACCAAACGGAATGATTGTATCGTCCAATTTTGGAGCGATAATTTCCATTTTTTCCAACTGAATTTCAATGACATTGTTGCGACGACGAACATCATATTTTGCCACTTGGGTCATATATCCTGAAGCAGAGATCGAAAATTCTTCGGTATTCCCTGGTAAGAACATGTGAATCTCTCCCGAGGAATCAATGCTTTCAGTATCTTTCCAAGAACCAGTCACCGTATTGACCCGTGAAGGTTGTGAGGCTTCGGCATGCTTAATCACTGCAGTCGGAATCGGCTCACTGGTTTCTGCATCTAAAACGGTGATTTCAATCTCAACGCCTTCGTCACCTTTATTCTTTTTGGCTTCAGCAAGAGTTGACCACCCCAAAGCCAAAGAGATCATTCCAAATTGTTTGATGTTCATCTTACAATCCTCCTTCTAAAAACTGTTCAAAAATATCGCTATCCACCATATCCAACGCGCGTGATTTGTCATTGGCTTTGTAGGCTGCATAGGCCCCCGATGTGCCACGTAAACCACCCAGCAAAGAAGACCCGTCCTTGCCAATAGAACTTAGCACAACAACCGTGGTGGCTTTGGCATCGTGTAACGCTTGAGCAGGAGCGACACCTTCAAGCGCCTCCAACTGACTTTTACCACCTGCAACATCTCCATTGATGGCTGTAATCATCGCTTGCAGTACGGCAACCCTCCAATCATCTTTGGCACTACTCACACCCTTCATCGACAATAACTGTTCGGCAACGCTTGGATTGGCAACCCCAACTGCTCGAGAAGCCCATAGAACAACATGCTCGTTAAATTGATTATCAACCGCACTTTTGTTAACAAACTCTAAGGTTCCAGCCACCGATTGAATCGCCAAATCAAAGTCGCGCAACGCCCACAACGCCTGCGCCTCAGCATAAGCCTGACTCCACTCGTCACCATCAAGCAGTTTCAAATACTTTTTGGCTAGATTCTTATGAGAGCCACCAACCTTTTCCAAATATTCAACGGCCTCTTCGTACTCTCCATCCATCAAACTGATCTCTGCCGCTAGTATCTTGGCAAAATCTTCGTTGGAAGTGAGAGCCTTTTCTTTGGCTTTGGAAAAGTCTTTGTTTTGTAGAGCGATCAAGGCTTTACGAAGAGCAATTTGAGATTGCACCGTTGCATCCTCTGTTTGAACAGCATCCAACACTGCCAAGGCCTGATCATACTCCCCTTTCAACGTATGCAAGTGTGCCATCGCAGTTGCCGCCTTTGGGTCTTGAGGAGTGGCTTGCAATACGGCTGCCAATTTGGTTTCAGCATTGGCAAAATCATTTCCAGCCAAGGCTTTTTCTGCCTCCATTATCTCAGCTGAATTATCGGTGCCACTACAGCCTATTCCTCCGAAAAATAGCCAACTACTCATCAACCATCCCAATGCCATATCAAACTCCTTCATTGATGTGATGCCTTTCTAAAAGAACCAATTTAGATCAAGTGTAGGTTATTGTAACCGATCCGAAGCGAAGTGTGTGGGATCAAAATACCTTTATACAAGATGAAATTCCAAAGTGTAGATACAAATATATATGGTCATACAATATTTTTTGATAGAGTAACTCTCCTCGGTGTCCATAGAACGATCTTGAATATTAATGCAATTATAGATACAAAGACGACATGTCTGCCTCAAAAAACATCATCGTACAGTCTTGCATTTTCCATGAAGATACTTACAGTCTCTACATGGTTCGCTATAAAGACAAGCCCCTTTGGCTTCGCAAGTGGAACCAGCAACTACCTGAAGCTGCCTTAAATCGCTTGGTCTATCTGTACAACAGTGGTCAGGAATTCCCTAGATTACATCGAACTATTCGTTTGGGGGATACACCAGGGCTTCTTTTGGAACCTTGCATCGGAATTCCCATCACCACCCTACAAAGTAGTTTGTCACCAAAAACAATCTATGAAATCGCCACACAAATTCTAGACACCATGCATCGTACCGAGACCTCCTTTGTATCTATGGAAGGAATGTTGTTAAACGAGCAGGGACAAGTCTTTAATTGTGCACCAACCCTACCCCAAAAGACCTCGACAATGCATAACGATGGTGTCTGGACACTAGGCATGTGGGTACTATCTAAGGTGTGTCCTGTATCGACAGAACATTTGTATACATTCATGCAACAACAAAATGCCCAACAGTACAACACAGCATTAAACAAAATCCTAACCCGTCTAGAATTGGGACTCCCCAATCAACAGTGGACCAATAGTGCGATACAAACCATCGCCCACATGTGTGCTTTTTCACCAAAACAACGTTGGAATGCAGAGACCTCGTTGAAAATGATGGAGGCCTACGCTGGGCAAGGAATTGGTCTTTCACTCCCTGTCTTTTGTGAAC
>CAKZLX010000548.1 GCA_937127265.1 uncultured Pseudomonadota bacterium | reverse complement strand
CCCACCATCAACCAACAGACCACCGCAAAAGGAATTTGTCCAACTTTATGAGAACCAGCAATTTTGGGAAATACCGATTGATCAAGTTGGGTCATCAACCCAATACAGAACATTCCAAGTGCCCAAAGAACAGCACGCCATCGGGCCACACCCCACAATGTTCGGCAGCCAACTAGACTCAATACAACCACAGGAAGGGCAAACGGTTTGAGCATTTCCATTTCACTCATCCAAACCAGTCGTTGCCCCACAATCGGATGGTGCGAGGGTACTTCAAGTAAATAGGTCAAAAACAAACCATCGGTGATATATTGTAACCACCCCACACTCAACAACGCCGGTACCGCAGACCACAAACCAAATTGGAGTGCCCGTTGCCAACTTTGTGTGCGCCACAACCAAATAGCGATTGGAACCCCTGCGATAGCCGCATTGTGCTTACTCAAAAAGGCCAACCAACAAAGAATACCCGCCCAAGCCAACCGCTGTTGTCGTACCAACACAACAGACCAAGACAATAGCCCCATCATCAGACCATCTGCACGGGTCAAATCAAAAAAGGTTCCTACGTCTTCATAAGTGGACAACCACAGAGCACCACCAAGCCACGATAGGAGCGAAGCATTAGACTCTTGACGGATTGCTTGCACCACTGCACCGGTGGCTAATAAAGTTCCAATGATCGAAACACCACGTCCCATCCAATAATCTAAAGTCCAAATCTCTGACAACCACGCCAACAATGTTGGATACAACGGTGGGTAAATATAAGGAATAAAGTCAGAGGAAGGTTGCACATAAATCCCTAGACCTTGTTGAATACGCAAGGCGTGAATCAACATCCCTCCTTCCATCCATTCCAGGTCATAGGGATAATTTAACCTCAACAGTACCGTGTATAGCCAGATCGAAAGCACACCGACAAAGAAGACACCGCCGACCCAGTCTAACCAACGTGGTGATTCGGGTTTATTCTCCATGGGTACGATTTGGATGTGTCAAATGCAACCGATTCTTCAACGGGTCTTTGGCAATCGGGGGTTGAGGCAGTTCCATCGTGGACACTGGTGGTAAATCCGCAGTTGGCTCATCGGCTAAGGCAACCGCATGTGGAGCCCCTCCATATCGTTTCAAACCCATCGAGCGTAAAGCGATGGCTTCTTTTGGCTCCAAAGTCTGGACTGCCCCCAAAGATCGAGCATGCATAACAATTCGAGCCGTGTGCTCCATCACTTCCAACCGACAAAAGGCCTCCAGCAACCCCGTACCCACACACACAGCACCGTGACGTTCTAACAAAACGGCATCTCGTAATGCCATGGCACTACCAACTTGTAAAGCTAAAACATCAGTACCTGTCGTTCGATAAGGTAATGTTGGAATCGCACCCAAAGTCAACACCACTTCAGGTAAAATCGCTGGTTCAAGGGACAAGCCAGCAACAGTAAACGCCACGCAAATTGGTGGATGGGCATGCACTACCGCTCTGATGTCTGGACGATTTTGATAACAGGCCAAATGCATTGCCATTTCTGAAGTAGGTCGGCCTTCTCCTCGTAAAAGATTGCCATCCATATCAATCACCACCAAATCCGAATCGCCCAGCAGCCCCTTGTGACAACCCGCCTTCGTACACAAAATCTCATTCTCTGACAACCGCACTGATAGATTGCCGTCTAAAGCCACCAATAGATTGCGTTCATACAATAAATGTCCAATCCGAAGCATTTCTTGTCGCAATGCAGATTCCGTTTGCATACCGCTCTCCTCAACAATCAAACCTAGTTACAATCGATCTCGTTCAGCACGACGTTCGCGACTAAATAAATCTCTGAGGGCAGCCGAAACGGACTTTTCTTCGTACAACATCAAATAGATTTGCTCCACAATTGGCATATCCACCTGTTCACGATGTGCCAATTCCCGAGCCGATTTAGCGGTGTATACCCCTTCGGCAACCTGTCCCAATTCGGCTAAGATGACATCTAATTTCTTACCTTGACCAAGACCCATTCCAACACGTTGATTTCGAGACAACGATCCAGTACAGGTAAGTACCAAGTCCCCCATTCCTGCTAAGCCTGACATCGTTAAGGGATTGGCGCCCAGTTTTACTGCCAAACGAGTTATTTCAGCCAACCCTCGGGTCATCAACCCTGCTCTGGCATTGAGACCCAACCCACAGCCCTCAGCCGCACCACAAGCAATTGCAATGACATTTTTTAAAGCCCCACCCAGTTCGGCACCAACAATGTCATCGGTGTAATAAGCACGAAACATACCGTGGTGAAATGTCTCGGCAACAGTGTCAGCCACGTGAGAAAATCGGGCAGCGGTGACAATCGTGGTTGGTAGTCCGGCGGCGACTTCCTTGGCAAATGAAGGACCCGCCAAGAAAGTCAGTTGGGCGTGAAAATGCACTGGCAACACATCCCGAAGTACTTCCTCCATGGTCATTAAACTGTCAGACTCAATCCCTTTTGAAGCACAACAAATCGGTACTTCTGGATTTAAAAATGTTGCTGCGGTCGTCAACACTGAACGCATCACTTGCGAGGGCACCACAAAAATGACCAAACCAGCATCACAAATCGCCTGCTCCAAGGATGCCGTGACAGAAAGGTTCTCAGGAAATGGAAAATCTGGTAGATATCGAAGGTTACATCGGGCATTCTCCATTTCAGCCACACGCTCCGACGATCGATTCCACAGCATCACTTCATGCGTCGCCCTCGCCAAATGTAAAGCGATTGCCGTGCCCCAAGACCCTGATCCGATAACTGCTATC
>CAKZLX010000547.1 GCA_937127265.1 uncultured Pseudomonadota bacterium | reverse complement strand
AGCAAACTGTAGATTCCAAGAGATGAGAGTCAAAGAGGTGTGGCTAGGGGCAGGTTGGGTGGGGCGAGTGTTTTGCACCGAGACCTTTTCTACTGCCTGAGGATTAAATTCGAGTCCCAGCAGGGTAATGATGGAGACAATCGGTAAGGCTAGACCAAAACCCACGGCTGTTTTTAGTTTGTTCATGCTCTCTCCAGATCGGTTGTCTTTTCAATATTCATATTGATCTTCTCAACACCCTGCAACCGAGAGAAAGAAGCAATCCTAACTTGATTTTTTCATCTCCAATCGCGAAGCCAGTTTCTGGTAGAGTTCGACCACTTCTGCTCGTTTCTCGGAGGCCATTTGTTCAATCGCCGATCGTGGGTGCAGGTTGAGATAGCCGGTGATTGCATAGGGCATATGGTAGCCCCAAAGTAAATCGTAGCGCAATTTGACGAAGTGCTCGGTTAGTTCCAAGATTGGTTCGATATTGTGCTTGGGGTTGTTGAGGTAAAAGAGCAACAATTCCAACGGGCAATTGCCCGCACCACGTCCCATGCCAAATACGGTGGCATCAATAAAGTCAACGCCTTCGTCAGCGGCAGCAATTGAATTGGCAAAAGCTTGTTGCTGGTTGTTGTGACAATGTACACCCAGTCCAATCTCCGAGCCCAAGATACTGCGGTATTTTTGCACCAAATAGCGAATGTGGTAGGGGTACATCGCTCCAAAAGAGTCCACGATGGCGACGTTGTGTACCCCAGAGCCAGCCAATTGCTTTAGGAAAACATCCACTTTATCAGGGGTGAGTGTAGAGACCGCCATTACATTGATGAAGGTTTCGTAGCCTTTGGAGAGGGCATCTTCGAGAAGGTGGAGTGCCTCATCCATTTGGTGGGCGTAGGTGGCAATACGTAAAACATCAATCGAAGAATCGGCAGCCGGTGGGATGTCATCGGGGCCAATACGTCCGACGTCGATCATCGTACAGAGTTTCATCTTCGAGGTTGAGCCTTGAACCACTTGTTTGAGGGCATTTTCTTCGCAAAACCGCCATAAACCGACCTTGTTGGGGTCAAAAAGCCCTGGTTTACTTTGATAGCCGATTTCCATATAGTCCACACCAGCGTTCGATAAGGTGTCATAGACCTTTCGAACCATCGGGATGTCAAAGTCCCAATCGTTACAAATGCCACCATCTCGTATGGTGCAGTCCAAAACTTTGATGCGGTTATTCTGTTCAGAAACCAAGCCTGCTGGGCAGCAGGACACGCGATAATCTTGTTCCATTTCGCCCTCTCATTACCAAACTATTAGCCCATTTTAGAAGAAGTTTCCACCCCCGATGAGAATGGCACATCAAGAACATTGCACTGATACAGAGAACCCTTGAAGAAAGTCGATTCTCAATCAGTGTTCATTGTCGTATGTGGTTTAGATAAACCGTTGTGGGGTGCAGACACCTGCCAAATCATCCTCGCTATCCAGAATCAGGTTGGATAAACTACGACCGGCCAGCCATGCAAAACCAAAGCCATGTCCCGTGAATCCTGCCCCCACCAACAGATTGTCTTGCCCAGGAACACCGCCAATCAGTGGTAAGCCATCTCTGGAAAACCCCATAATGCCAGACCAGCGAGATTCAATCTTAACCTGTTCAAGCCCCTTGAAGCGTTGTAGAAAGTCAGTCATCGACTGTTGGATATCGGGGTGTAGCGTTTCATCATAGCCAACTTCCGTTTCTGGATCGAGGTTACGCCAGCCACCCAAGACGATCCGACCATCGTGCTTTTGTCGCCAATAATCAAACCCATGATCGGCATAGATGGGTCGGGTAAACAACGGTTCTTGTGGGGTTGTGCAAAGCATCTGTCCACGAACAGGGTGTATGATATTGTCATATTGTGGCATCAATTGAGGGAGATTGGCATTTGTGCAGAGTACTGCCATATGTGCCCTGATGATGCCGTTTGGGGTTTGAATTTCCACATTGGTATTCGATTCAATGTTCAGTACAGGTGTCTGAGTGAATACCTGAACCCCGTTATGTTGAGCGCGATGTACGACTCCTTCCACAAACTTTGCCGGATGGATTTCTCCGTCTTCTGGAAGAACGATCCCCGTTTGAAAACCAGCACTCAAATAGGGCTCTCCCAATTCTTCACCAAACAATAAATCAGCCGCAAAACCATCTTCCAACAATAAGTCGGCTGATTCAACCAATTCTTGTTCTTCTTCGGCACTGGATGCCAATTGGAGCGATCCGTTTTGACGATACTCACAATCTAAGCCTTCAGTGGTGATCCATTCCCGCATCAACCGATGGTTTTCCACTGATAAGTGATGAATAAGTTTGGCTTTTTCACGACCCATTTGGGTTATCGCACGGTTGTATCGTTCGGCAGTGCCTTGAAGAATAAAACCGGCATTTCGTCCAGTGGCACCATGAGCAACACCACGAGCTTCCACAAGGGCTACTCGAAGATCGGATTGGCTGAGGTGCCAAGCGGTAGATGCCCCACAGAGACCCGCTCCGACCACCACCACATCGACTTCAATATCCTTGGTCAGTTGTGGATAGCGATTGGAAGCGGTGTGCAGCCAATGAACCCCATTGGTATTCAAAGACTGGGCATCCATGACCATTGACAAGGGATTAGGCAATATTCAGTCCAAACAGTTCTTGCAGTTTCATTACCAAGTTCATGTCAGAGAACTTAATTTTTCCACTGGCAATGGCCATCATGCCTGGTTTTTTACCTTTGAGTACCATGTCGCTAAATAGTTTGGGGTCTGCTTTGATCACGCAGTCGGCATTTTCAATGGTTTTGCCTTGCTGTACTTCACATCCGTCGGGTCGGGCAAATAGGGTGTATTTGTCACTACCAATCGAGAAATAATAAGTGGTTTCAGTGTTTACTTTGCCAGTTTGGTACTGGTTTTGCAGTGTGGTAAAAATAGTGTGTACATCACTCATGATGCCTCCTGTGTTAGAAAATAACCATCCAAAGATGTATGCAAATGTATCGATTTTTGAAGGATATTCAATCTCTTTTCGGTCGAAGATTGACATTCTCTGCGATACAAGGTTTCTATGAGTCAACCTACACCCTTCAATAGTCATTTTTGGAAAGCTCGTTTGGACAGTCTGTTCGCAGTCCTGGTCTTTGGAGGTGTAGTATGGTGGTTATTCGATGCCTATCAGGCATTTGGAGACGAAAACCAACAGTATGCCAAGGGGGTCTGTTGTGGTTTTACCGATGCACTGTTTGATGCCACCTTGAAATTAGAACGCGGTGAATCCGTTGATTTCTCCAAAGGTTATGCGTCCTATTTAGGGGCGGAATGGTGGCGGTGGTGGAATCGACAGCCCTCGGCTTTACTTTGGTTGTCGCAAGTGTCCCATTTGTTGACAGGAATTGTAGTTTTCGCTTGGGGACAATTCAGAAAGCGTCCGTTGGTTGGTCTTTTGGGTGGTGTGGCTGTTTTGTTGACACCGATTTCTGTTTATGCCTCATTGCGTTGGGACGTATATGCTTTACAAGGTCCCTTGATTGTATTGGCGTGGATGTTGGTATCGTCTTCGAAAGGCTTTACTGCAATCGTCCCGACAATAGGTTTTGCTGGGATTGTTTGGGTTTCCGCTTTTTGGAGTTTTCGTGAAACCGATAACCTCATTTTGTTATTGACCCATGCTGCTTTGGCGTTTGGTACTTGGATCTCGGTATTGATTTCGGGGAAAGATCACAATGAACAGTCTGTTCATCGCGGTTGGTCTGCGGTCATTGCAATTGGTACCTGTGCGGTGTTACTTTGGCAGATTGCACTCTTTTGGCGTTTTTCTTCCCCAGAAGGGATGGCCTATTATTTTCGTGAGGCGGATAATCCGATGATTGAAAGCACGATTACCCTCAATGCATCTCTGCGATGGTTCGGATATTGGGGGTACTTCTATTGGCGAGCCTTTGGTCCAGCATTAACGATAGCAATTGGTACGGCAGTAATAAGCTTGATGTTACGAAAACGTCTATCGTGGGGATTATTTCTTGGTGTTTTGATTCCTTATTTGGCGCTCTCTTGGATTTCCAAGCGCAACTTCTATTATCCATCGTCATTGTGGGTGTTGTTACCTTTGATATTGGGTGAAGGCGTTCACAGTGTTGACGAGTTGTCGTTTCGCCGCGTATTTTGTGTATTGGGCTTAGGGGTCTCGATGTGGACTTTTCAACAGCGCTTGGACAAGGTTGAACTGGTTGGTGACGATCAATATGGTGGGTTATTTCAAACTTCGGATGGTCATTTGTCCTTGGAACCAACACGTTTCTGGGGTGTGGAGGAGTTGAGTACAACTGTACAGGAGTACCTACCTGAACATGATTGCACCAAAGAGAGGATCGTGGTCTTGGAAGCCAATGCCATGATTGAAGAAGTGGCCCTTCGTCTTGGACAAGAACACCCCTGCATACAGTTGAAGCGTCAGTTGCACAACAGAGAGCAAAGGGTCTTGGATACGGTACAGATTTGGGTCATTGACCCCAATCACACCCGTATATCGACTGATTTTTTAACCCAACAGGGGTTGGTCTTTCAAACCGAAGTCCTGATGGACAATCGATTTCGTTTAGAACTTTGGTCACGATAAGTTTTCCTAGTGATGAGAGGGATACTTTTGCTGATTGGTTGACGATTGATGGGGACTTGTCTATATTCCCTTGTAGGATTGCCAATGTTTGTTTGGCACAGTGGAGGTTCAAATGGCAGATGTCTATACCAATTCAATCGGTTCAGTGATGGTGGTTGCACCGACAACCAACGGTCAGTTACAGGCAATCGCCGAAACACGAAATGTCGCCTTTGGTGAGGAGATAGAAAAGAAGCCGGCTTTAATGCGATGGGTTTTTGCTGATTTTGCCACCGGTACACTCACTGACGAGTGGGGAAACCGTTACGATCACCAAGTACATTCATTGTTGTCCGGTACCTTATCAGAGGGACGTGAACTGTTGGAGGCTTTGGCTGAAATGGGATGTGTGATTGAAGAAGCCGCCGAATTGTTCGTTCCATTTCAAAAGATGGATTTGCGTTCCGAAACCTCTTCGGATGCTTTACGCACGGAACATGCTCGGGCATTTGCTTTGGCACGTCGCGGTCGAAAGTCAATCGCAGCGATTGTGACTGATATTCGCGATGCGAAAATGCTGTAATTAACTGTCAATACACTTGGTTGAGTGAGACAAATTGGTTGCTTCGCAAGGTGAGTTTGAAAACTCCGTGAATACCCGTTCTTGTGGTGAATGGTCGAAAGTGGCGAGCGGCGATGGATATCGTTTTGCCATTGGTATCAGTACAATAAATATGAGTGGCTTCACCGGCATAATAGCGAAGCCACTCCTGTTCTGAAATCTGTAAAGAGAGGTAGTGTACGCTGACACTCATATCTTTGGTAGTCTCAGAGTTATTGTTTCAAAGAGAGATAGAGATGCAAAGCATCATCGTCTCGTGTACAAGAGTTCGGTTCAGCGTCTCCATCGTAATGAAGTGCGATAGTTTGGATGCCATCCAGATTGCCTTTGCGTTCATTTTCGCTGAGTGACCGGGTAAATTCTGAGCGTACTTTGTTGATGATACCACGAACGCCATCCCGAGGTTCATAGACTGCCGCGACATCATCAGCAAACTTGGTATCGGCAACCAAGGTATATCCCTGATCTTGAATGAATGGTTGCAAGGATTCAATCAGTTTGGTAATGACGACCGCGATGTCTTTTTCTTGTAGGGCGTTGAACAAGAAGATTTGGTGAATACGGGCCAGGAATTCTGGTCCATATCCCATCATGCGCAATTCACTTCGCAATTTTGCTTCTTCGACGGTGGGAACTTTTTTACCTTTGGTGTCACTATTTCCAAAACCCAGTTGCGGTGGTGCTTCTTGATAGTCACAACCCAAGTTTGAGGTGAAGATGATAAAGGATTGTCGGAAATCCAACATCGTGCCCATATTGTCTTGTTGCATCCCGGTATCTAAGATTTGGAGCAGCAATTTACCGACCGCAGCGTCGGCTTTTTCAAACTCGTCAAATAAGATGACGGCGTTTGGCTTTTCACGTACTTTGGAGAGTAATCCACCTTCACCATGTCCCATGTATCCAGGGGGAACACCCAACAACGTCCAGATGACAGAGGTCTTTTGGTGTCCAGTAGGTTGGAGTGTATTGCAGTCTACGCGAATGAGGTTATTGGCAGAACCACTAAGCATTTGTGCCAATTGGACCGCAGTTTCTGTTTTTCCGACCCCTGTTGGTCCACCGAACAAGAACACACCACGTGGTCGCTCGGTGCTGGCCCACTTACTCATACGAGTAGTGATGGTGGTGGATAGTTGTTCCATGATGGAATCTTGTCCAACAATACGACCCGTTAAGGCATCGTATAGTTCCTCACTATTGATGGAAATTCGTCCAGCGTTGGCATGTAGAGGTTCAGAGAGGATTTGTTCTACACTTTGACGGGTGAGTTGGCTGATGATTGGATTTGCTGTTTGGGCGCGGACACATAGTTCATCAAGAAATTGTACCGAACGACGCGGTTCACATTGCGTGGGATAAGTGCGCTTAGCATATTCGATGATGGCCTCTAAGCCACTGTCCTCAAAATCAATTCCAACATAGTGTTTACGGAAATTGGGAACTTGTGCTTTGAGTACACCAATCAAGCGATCCGTCGGTGGTTCAGGAACACGAAAGACTTCAAAAATACCCTCCCATTCGGGCTTGGAATCCAATAACAAGTGAGAGCCAGGCGACATCGTAGCCAAAATTGGAATGTTGCTTTGAATCAATTGGCGGATTAATTCTTCGAGCATCACAGCATCTGGTCGACGGGTATCTTTACTGACCAGAGCATCCATTGGATTGATGACCAAGATGATTTTAGGGTGCTTTTGCAGATGCTCTTTGAGTACTTCAATCCGATTCATAAACTGTGGTCGTGATACTGCACCAACCGTCAAGTTCTCAGGCGAAATCTGAAAGACTTCGGCTCCGTGTAAACTGATAGGGATGGTTTCGTGACCCACTTTGACTCGCCGAGCAAACTCACGTAAAATGGCTGTTTTTCCAACACCAGATGGACCGACCAACATCGCATCGTTGGTGCGCATTTTCATTAAAGCACGAGCAATGTTGGGGACCAAATCTTCTCGTCCACAAAGGTCACGTTCTTT
>CAKZLX010000546.1 GCA_937127265.1 uncultured Pseudomonadota bacterium | reverse complement strand
GGTAGCCCAAGGAGATCGTTCGGAAAGCATTGCCGGTGTCTTAGGCGATCTGGACGGTGTGGTTTTTAAATCACAAATCCTTGAGGTTCGAGACCCTGAGGCGAACAACCGTTTGATTGCTTTGAGTATTTTTGACCTTGGCGAGGTCGCCTTACAGTCCATTGTGGGTGTTTATCACCCTGATTATGGTCATGAATCATTGGGTGTCTACACCATGCTTTTGGAAGTAGAGTGGGCGATTTCTAGTGGGTATCAATGGTATTACATTGGTTATTTTACGCCTGGATTTTCCACTTTTGATTACAAGTTACGGTTGCAACAATTGCAGTTTTTTAATCCCGATTCCCAACAGTGGTTTCCGATTGAGCAACTGGATTATTCTTTGTTATGGTCGTCACAACACATTGATCGGTTGCAAGCATTGGCTGATTTTTTGGAGAACCAGAATTTACCGACCCAGATTCGTTTAAATGTATTTTATGACACCATTATTTTACATTCTTTGGAAGACACCTATTTGGCAGAACCTTTATTTTTAGACATGCGAGTCCAAGAGGGATTGCGTATGGGACACCTCTGTTATTTTTCGATTGCGGAACAAGTCTACAAACTCTATTTGGTAGACTATGAGGCTCGTCGCGCCAATTCTCGTCATCACAATCTTGAAGGACGTTGGCCGGTCCACGACTCTTTGATACGAAAGACTCATTTTGTGGCAGAGGCAACCACCCCAGAGGCCTTAATGCAATTGGTTTGGGGAGTTGAAAGTTTCGATCCAACCGGATAGGAAAGAGGTATATGAAACCCAATGAGTTTGTCACATTGACTGGTGCACAAGGTGTGGATCGACTGTTTCAAGAGGATGTCGAGGGGCCATCATGGCTGGATTTTGCCTTTGATGAGCAAGTTGTACACGTTTTCCCTAACATGATTTCCCGTTCAGTGCCTGGTTATTGGGAAGTGAATCAAAAGACGGCCGTCTGGGCAAAAAGATACCATCAAGTGGGAACCACCATCTATGATTTGGGCGCCTCTTTGGGTGCTGCATCATGGGGGATTGCCCAACTTTGTGAAGGAAAGCCTGAGGTTGTGGCGGTGGAAAAGTCTAGTGCGATGGTCGAGCAGTTGCGTCGTAATCTAGCAGCCTCTAAAGAGATTGTTGAACACAATATTCAGGTCGTAGAAGGAGATGTTTGTACTTATCCACTACAAGCAGCCTCGGTGATCGTTTGCAATTATTGCTTACAGTTTATTTGTCCAACCAAACGTGATGCGCTGGTACAAAAGATGTATGATGCATTGTTGCCGGGCGGAATTCTTTTGTTGGCAGAAAAAATTGCCATGCCAGATGCTAAGGCCGATGCCAAAGTACGAGAATTACACCATGCTTGGAAAATCCAACAGGGCTATACTCTCAATGAGGTTGAACGAAAAAGTCGATCGATTGCCAATGTCATGCCTGTAGATACCCTCAAAACACATCAAAAACGATTGCAAAAGGCTGGTTTTGGAACGATTGTGCAATGGGCACAACACTTCAACTTTGTGGCCCTGTTGGCTATCAAAGACAGCAACGATGTCACCTAAGTATGTCAGATTTTGAAACAACTCGTCAAACGCATCACCATTTTTTGTTGATGACGGAGCAATATGGTTGGCGTAAATGGGCGGAGAAAATGTTGCCGGCTCTGGATTTGGTGGATGGCGCTAGACGCAATGCCGATCGCGATCAATGGGAAGTTTCATTGGATATGACCAAGAACTGGACACCCAGTGTAGTTGACGTAGGCTCATCGACTATCCAAATCGGAGCCTTAGGTGATCTGGAGATGTCTACGTCCGAGAGGACTACTATATTGCAACGGCTTCACCCTTGGCGAAAAGGTCCTTTTTCCTTGTTTGGGATCGAGGTAGATACCGAGTGGCGTTCGGACTGGAAATGGGATCGCATAATCCCACACATTGCGCCACTGACCGGTCGTAAAGTCTTGGATGTAGGATGTGGTTCGGGCTATCACGCTTGGAGAATGTGGGGCGCTGGTGCTGAAGCGGTGGTTGCCATTGACCCTTCTCAACTCTTTTGGATCCAGTTTCGGTTGGTGCAAGGTTGGATTGCCAACTGGCGTGGCGAGCAACCTTTCTATGCTCCCAATACACCGGTACAGTTTTTGCCGATTCCTTTGGAAACCCTGCCGAAGCACACACAGGCCTTTGATACC
>CAKZLX010000545.1 GCA_937127265.1 uncultured Pseudomonadota bacterium | reverse complement strand
GCTATCGGGTCCCGAGCACAGCCACGGAACCATGCCAGATCGCCTGAGTAATTTGGCTTCACTCTCCACCGTGTGTACCAGCGCTCCCGATGCAAAACCTTGAAAGTAGAAACTGCAGATTATCAGCAGGAAGATACTCGTATACCTGCACAATGCAACGGTGCTTTACTTGGGCCAACAATGAAAATTCCTGCTGTAACAAGCGGGTCGACTGTACATCATTGACATCACGCAACTGCTTGAGTGCCACCACTCGTCGTTTTGTACTGTGGCCGTGAATACGAGTGGGAACATTGCCAACGCCCAAGTACACGGTGCCAAAATGACCTTTCCCCAACTCTTGAGCGATCGAGTATTGTGCAATTCTTCGATTCAATGGTCTCTCCTTTCACTCATGTTAACGGTAATCCTTGTTTTATCTTACACCATGACGTGATTTTTTTCCACGTTAACCCTGCTTCAAATAACCCGTTCTGACTTTATCGATATCCTTATTGCATCTTGCTAGTGTGTCGTCGAAAATTGAGCATTGATTGTGGGTATCCCTCACTGTGGGGATGGTGGTGAAGGTTTCTTGTTATTCAATCGTCCTAGTACCAATCGTTTGCCATTGAACAGAGATGCACCAACAATCAACAAGAAAATAAGAACCCCCAACCCTCTGGTCAAAATGCTGGCACTGTGCCACATCGTACCTCGAGTAGACCACCCTTCCTCATCTTTTTCACCGTGGGGTCCATCCATCCAGGCATGGGGATAAATGTTGATGGTCGACATTGCCCGTGCATAATTATTCAGTTGTATTCCAACATTGAATTCTCGACGCAACTTCAAAGCATTTTCGCGAAACATAATTTCAAACCACTGATATCGAATCGCTGCCACCTCTTGAAAAGCTTCCCCCAATCCCTTGGCATCTTTTTCCACAAAGGCACGACCGTTTCCCCGATCGGCAATCAATTCCAGACTGATGTTGTCGATAAATACATCTTCAAGACCACCTGTTTTACCGGGCGCGTCAATCAAGGCATTATACGATTGTCCACCACAAAGCACCCGATCGGTCAATCGTCCCTGCTTGACCCGTTTGGGATTGAACCGTTTGGAGAGTGGTCGACCAAGACCCACTGTAAAAATCAATGGGGTATCCACCGACAAATCGTCCATTTCTTTGCGAATACTCTTCAGCAATCGCTCCAATCGTGGAACGTTACTGGTACATGTGTCATTGGAGGCTTCGTTGTTAAATCCATCGGTGAGCAAGACCAATGTTGGCTTGGTTTGGCCATCTAGTAAGGATTGGACTTCAGACTTTGTCAATACCGATGTCAGACCGTAATCCACGGCATCGTACAAGTGTGTATACCCAGACCGAGCTTTGAGATGTTCTTGGATGTGGCTTTTGTAGGTTTGTTTATCTGATAAGACGGTTAATTGTCCCCCCAGTGGCTGTGGGGTTCCACTGGTAAAAGTGTAGACGATCACGTGATTGGTCACCCCATCTGGAAAGAAGGCATCTTGTACTGACCGCATCAACAGAGCATCTCGTACTTTGTCCATGCGTGTTTTGGAAGAACCAGCATCTACATTATTCATCGAGGCGGACCCATCAATCAACAACACAAAGACTTGCTTGATACGCACAGGATCATGTCCGACCACCCGAATATCAGAGATTTGGCCATTGTCCTCCACCTGTCGGTCTTGAAGACTGATCGAGACATGCCCATCCAAATCTGGTAGTTGAAAAAATTGGTCGTCGAGTTCAAAGCGAACCCCCAATTTGACTTCTCCAGCTTCGCGATCAATCCAAGGTAAACAAGCCTCATATTCTTTTTGGGATAGGGCATCATCAACGTTACCAACAATGTACTGACACTCTTCTGGGTTACTCATGATGTGAAGTGCCAATTCCGATTGTTGTTGATTGACCTCACCTTCTTTGTCGATGCGAGCAGTTGTATCGGGAATTGAAATAATGTTCGGCTCTGCGCAAGCCAACAACCACGCCAACCACATACTACCGCTCCTCTCGAGGTAAGATTAAAAACTCTACTGTGATTTGCTCACCCAATTCAATGCGATCTTCGTTATTCAAGTTGACCTCCATCGGCACTGGTGATTGGGGGTCGTAGTTCAGCCTAGCCCACTCTAACATCCGAGCCATTTTGAGATGATATTGTGTGAGTCCACGTAAGGTGTAGGTATTGCCAACGGGGTTGTGCACAATGCTGGCGTGCAAGGGTTGTACGGCCTCTTCAACCGGAAAAAATAGGTCCAATCCGTTGGGATAAGCCCCTACAAACCGTTCCTTTGGTCGCTTTTCTTTGGCGTCGATCGGAATCCGATGTCCAAAACGTTGCCCAGATAAAACCCGAATCCAACCCACGTACAAATCATCCGGGATCGTACGGGTGGCCAGACCAAAAGAAAATCCAAAACTGACAAAGAGAATAGCCCCTGCCCAATACAAATTCTGCACCCAATAATAGGCGGCAATAGACCAGAGCGCACCGGCCGTTAATCCTGCAAACACACCACCAATGGTGTAATTGAGCACAAATTGCTTGGGAACACCGCGCCACTTTTCAATTGCCATCAACCCAAAAGCCACTGATAGTCCAGTACCCACAAAATTACCCCAACGATACTTCAAGGCCACAACATGATGTACGGAACCAATATCTTCAAGCACAAGGGAAGCCAACCAAGCCCACATCCAAGTGCTTAACAAATTGACACCTGCCATTACCGACAGTCCCAAGAGCATTTTACCCAATCGACGGCGCATTTTCCAACGACACAAAGCGCCCTCACCCCAAATGTTGGCCATCAAAATTGCACCACCGAGTATGGTGTTGGTCATAAAGGCATCCCAACCCGCAGACCAGAGCATTCCACCTTGAGTGAGGAGCAATAGATACAGCCACCAAGCGATTAAACCACACAATGCAGACCAAATGGCAAATTGAAAATGACGTGCCCAAGTATATGGTATTAAGAAAATATTCATGTTTATTACATAACACGACAAGTTCGAAATGGGTTTGAGGAGCACTGACTTTGTGAATTGCTGTGGGCTTTGTGTTACAGTATTCCCACTGTCTACTGGAGTCTAACATGGATCACGAAAAAGCAGTCTATCTACGACTATCCCCTGAATTTGGAGAACATCGATTCGGACCTTACGAAAGAGGAGAAGTTCGAATTGGATCTGATCAACAAAATTGTGCGATTTGTATTGGAAATTTTGGCGCCCTTCCCATCCATGCCAAATTGAGTATCCAAGGCAAAGAATTAATCCTAACCCCTTCGGAACGTTCGGCGGAGATATTTCTCTGGCGAAAAAACAAATTCCCAGAGCAAATCGCTGGCGCAACGGTCGTTCAAGTGGGCGATGCCTTTTCCATTGTGGTCGAAAATGGTCCCAAGTTTATTGTCGAATTAGATGAACTGCCCGAAGAAGTCAAAGAACAACGAGAAAAGGAAGCCTCTCGTGCTGGGGTTGGTCGAAATCGTCTCAGCAAGGAATCCATGGGGAATGAAGTCAAACGACAAGCATTTACCCAACTGTTGGTATTTGGCCCGATGCAACTCTTGCAACGTGCTCGTACCTTTATTGTGTCGGGCGCCATTTACCAGCCTCGAAACATCATTGCTGGATTGGTCTTATTTAGTGGTTGGATTTTGGGTGGTTCAATGTCTTGTCGCTCCTCAAAACTGAAGCAGGCAAACGTTGTCACCACTGACAAACTCGCCGACTGCAATAACGACTTGGCATTTTATGAAGACTTGGTGAAAACCAAAAATTATTCTCTCACCAAAGCCATTTTAGAGATCACCGAGTCCCCTCACCTGACCGACTTGTTGAAAAAAGACAAAAAGTTGATGTCTTTGGTCAAAGAAAAAGCCCTTGCACTCAGTGGACAAGATGGTCCCGAATGGTTGATTCAAACCAGCAGTACCCGTGGTGGATATGTCGGTCAATTGAATGCTTGGAAATCGGCACTTGAAGCCCTTGATGACACAGAAATTGATGCGGAAACCAAAAGACTCTTGCTATGGGCGATCAGTGAAACCGACATGAGCAACCGAGAGTTTTCCTTGACACCAAATGCTGCCGGTGACTACCAGTGTGGACGTGGGATTCTCCAACTCAGTTATCGACAGGGAATGTACTTGGGACTCAGTGGTGTACAACCCGATGCACCATTCAAAGGAAAAGCCGCCAAAAAAGACAATGCTGCCCGACAAGCGCTGTTGGTCAAAACGGTTGAATCTGCACTGGGACCAGCCACAGAAGACTTTCCAGAGTCTCAAGCCTTGGTCACAGGACTCGCCGATGTTGAGGTAGACTTTGAACAAATCGACAACCGAAGTCAACAAAATTGTTTCTATGCCCAAAGTGATAGTACAGATGCCCGCCAAAGTCCAAACCGTTTGGCACAAGAGTTAAAAAAGTCCGTTGGTGTTGGACGCAAAGGTTTGCCATCTGATGATAACTTCTTGTCTTCGGGTGCCAGGTTGGCAAAAATCTATTTGTCTGACGTAGATGGTATGGACTTCCGAGACAATCCCAAATTCAAGTTCTCAGGAACCCTCAGTTCATCGGTAGAAAGCCTCAACCAAGAAGGTGAATGGGTCTTAGAACAAACCGCCAAATCGATTGCACGTTCACTGGTGTTACCTTGTAAAGTAGCCCTTCAAGGGAGTGATGAAGCCCGTGAACTAATCGGTGGCGAAGAAGGAGCCGATCTTCCCAATCCGGTTGCTTGCTTGGTCTTTGACTGGAAAGTGCGCAACGAATAGGTTGCTGCGCCTCAAAATTTTGAGGTGGGTGTGTACACCTTCTCACTCTCGATAACCATCGCATCAATAGTTGCGTTCAAGGTTCCGTGTTGCTCTTGGAGAGAAACATTGGACAAAGAAGCCTGATAGCCCTTTGATGTATGTTCAATCATCACAGAACCACCCGTAGATTCAAAGACTGTATACATCGAGATTTGCTGAATCTTCTCTACACAAAAATTTCGGTCAATCTCCTCTCCCAATTCCACCAGAACAAATGCATCCTGACCATCGATTGGAATTTCTACTTTTTCGCCCACCGAAATATCAGAGGGTTGGTAACGATGTACGCTGAGTACAACGCCAACTGTACGCGCATCATTCCAAGTGTAAAAGAACCAGCCATTCGGTGTATCTCTTTCGGTGCTCTCTGTATTGTGACAGATCAATGTCTCTGTGTAGACGATCGTATCCTCCACAAATTGTTGTACACTCGCTTCTTTACCGAGATCAGAAACGGGTTGTTTTGGGACCTCTTGTTTCTCACGAATAGCATTTTTTTCCAGAAGCGATACCGGTTCAGGAGTGTTTTGCGAAGATGTACTCGGAGAACACCCAAGCAAGGACCACAGCAGAGAGATCATGGACAATAGGATGTCGTGTATGAACTGGCGTTTTCTTCGCCACAAACCCGAGCAGAAATGATGTAGTCAAGATTGGGAAATTCACTACGTAAATAGGCATTGCCTTGTTGACCAATTTTGCCTTGCGATGGACCACGACCACGAGGTGCGCCCTCTCCATATTCAGCGTACAACTGATCGATGACAGACATTCCACCGCCCATCCCTGCTTCTTCAATCACTTTGCCAATTGGAGCAAAGCGCATCGCATCGGGGTTTTTGTTGTTGCCA
>CAKZLX010000544.1 GCA_937127265.1 uncultured Pseudomonadota bacterium | reverse complement strand
ATGAACCTTGGATCCGGAGAACAACTCGCCAAAGTTCTATTTGTCCATGGAGACTACGAGTACCCGTTGGACTACCTGTCCGCGTCCGGGAAGATGAAGACGGGGGCGGAGGTGTGGGAACGCGTAGGGATCCCGTTTACGGATCACTACGTCGACATGATGAAGATTGACAAGGCACGACAGTTCCTACACCAGCAAAAGAGTCGTCATGATGAAGGTTTACGTGCTATGGACGGTACCATTTCGCAGAAAAGTCAATACGCCAAGTCACAAGATATTCCGAAAATGAATGTCTTAAATCCTTTGTTTGAAAATATTAAATCCGCATCGGTAGAGCGCTTGTCTTTGCGTTCAAAAGACTACATGTCATTTATTATGGGGATTTGGTTGTTGATTGGTAGTTGTTCCTTGGTGTGGATGGGACTTTCCTCTGCCGAACTCTACAAGAACCCATCGGTGTTGGAATGGATTGCTTGGACAATTTTACCGTTGGTGCTTACCGGTGCAGCAATTGTTGGTTTTCGAAACCTGTTACAACAAAAGGCCGAAGAGTTACATGATGTATTTTTGCAAGCATCGACTGATTTCTTGAATCGTTTGGAAGAGTTGTTTGTCGGAGAAACTCACTCTCTTGAGTCATTTTTTCATTCACGGGCTGAGTTGAGTCTGTTGAACAAGCAACGAGAGTATAATTCCAATACGGTAGAGCACTCAAAGTTTGATCAACGTTTAGGTGAACGTTTCCAACAGAGCGTAAATTTGCAAGAGACACTCTTACAACAACATCTCGAAGAATTAGGTGTGCGCTTAACCAGTGGGAATTTGACCGAGCAAGATCCTTCTTTATTGTACAATGTTTATTCTGCACAGTACAATTTCAGTTTGCTTAATCCAGAAATTATCCGCGCCCACTACTTGCAACATTGTCCTGCTGATTCTGAACGATTTTGGACAGATAAAGTGAGAAAGATGCTTCAACAACTTGGAGATTTGGACAAATGGCGTGTGGAAGCTCCACTATCGAATACTGAGGCCTTGTTGGACTATGGTCGTAATGAAGAGGATTTTCGCCAGTTCGTTGATAAACCATTGATCAATCAAGATCAAAAAATTCGCGACGACTTGTTTGAAAATATTATCAATTTTATTCTGACCAATCATCCAAACACTGGTATTGGAGCGGATTTTGATGGGTATCGTGGTCTAGATAACAACAATATTCAGATGGTGACTTGTACTTTGGTTTTACATGAGAAAATGCAGAAAGGATTAGCACAAGAAGCCAATCGAGTGATAGAACAGAAGCTTCCATTGGAAGAAAGTGCTCGCAAAGTCCGTACGATGATTCAGAATGCTCGCGTTTCTAAAACGATTCGCGCCAATTCTGTTTGTTTATATAGTATCTCGACAGGAATTTCGACTCGCATTATTCAAAATCTGAAACGATACCATACTCCCCTTGAACGAGTAGAACCTGTTCTAGAAACCTTGTTTCCGTTCGGGGTTGATGTATCGTCTTACAAAAGTAATAAAAGGCATCTCAACCCTATACCACCATTCGGTAAAGTAGATTTGGACTGGGTTGATGCAAACAACACACAAACCGAAGGTGTGGAAGACGAAACAGAACCATCAGAACAACCACAAGCTGATAATGGTCGTGATGATGACAAGGGAGAAAACCAGTAATGTTGATGCAATACCTCTTCCAGAACATTCCGACTATTTTTCAATGGTGTACGCGGTCCGTTGTGGAACTGTATATCCAGTTCGTGACCTATCTTAGTCATTTGACCCTCTTTCATGAGTTTACCTATATTGTTTTCTTTTCGCTGTTATTGCTGATTGTCGCTTTTGAACTGCAGTATCATTTGAATCGCCGAATCGGTCTGGAGGTAGAGACATCTTCTGCAAAGGCGGCTTCAGAATCGGAAGCGAAAAAAAACAAACCTGTGCAAACCGATCTGTTTTATCGACGTCGATGGTTGTATGAAGGGCTCTACTCTATTGTTGCCATTGGCTGGATGCCTCTTGTATTACCTTTTATTTTATTGCGATTTTTGTATCGAAAGTTGAAACAAATTTTTGGTTATGAGAAAAAATACAGTGGTAATTATTTGGTGGTGTCTACCGGACCTAGTTATTTGTTGTCCATTTTGGTGATCACCACGATGTATGTGGTGGGGGTACTGTTGGACCCTTTGCTGGCTTCTCAAGTCAAATTGTCCTCAGGGTCTTCTTTTTGGGAGTACTTGTTTTTTGGTAGCAACACATCTTTTGGTGGTTATTTACCATTGATACATCATCCTAATCTGTCTTTGGCTATTCATTTTATTGCTTGGACGACGATTTGGTGGACCTTGGCACAGTGTTTGCGTTTGATGAACGCTGATGCGGTCTTTCGTAATTCTATAGATCGTGTACAAGATGTCATTGTGACTAGGCATCCAAAAGATCACGTGTTGTTGCAATTTACACCAGGATTTTTATCCAGATGGAGAGATTGGAGTGGTCATCGAGATGCTTGGAAGTTGAGTTATTCGAACCGATGGCACGGATATGGATTGCCGATTGGGGCTTTGAGTCTCTTATTGGGTTTTCTGTTGCTGGATGCGGACCCTTATCGTTTACCAAGTGGTATCTGGGTCATTGGATGGTTGAGTTGGCTCTCTATTCTGTTAAACTTGAGTATTCAAGGAGTCTATTCCTATACAAAACCGGAGAGTCCGGCGCCTCCCAAAAGTATATCGTATCGACGTGGATGGCCAGAGGTTGCCCAATTGTTACAAGCCA
>CAKZLX010000543.1 GCA_937127265.1 uncultured Pseudomonadota bacterium | reverse complement strand
CCACAGTGTACTTTGAGAAAACTTTATTTTTCTCATAAGGAACGCCCGGCATAGCATAGTCATAGCGTAAAGCCTCCATCGCGGCGATTCGATGCTCAAAAGAATCTGGCCAGGCCGCAAATGCACTTAGCAGCGTTAAAAACAACAATATCATTGCGTTCTCCAAGAACAAACATCCAAAATTGTGTAGACTACATGATAGACAATCAATATAGTATCACCAATGAAACGGGTTACCAAAAGATGACGATGATGAATATTCTACTAACAGCGATACTCTGGTTTGGATGTAGTGACTCTACAGATCCGCAACCAAAAAAAGTAATCAACGATTACCCTGTGGCAGAACAAGCCGATGAAGGTCAATTCGCCGACGATGGTCGTGGCACAACCGAAAATGTCGCCGCAGCCAAAGGCACCATCCTCGAACGCCATAAAATCTTGGGCACAGTTCCCCAAAACGCCATTGCCCTTTGGTTGGAAGCCGCCATTAAAGCCCAACAAAATGACCAAGAAGGTTGGGATACCCTGCAAGAATTAACCTTGCCATTACGAGAATTGGACAAATGGGAATCCCACGGGAGCAACACCTACTTTGTGAAAGCCATCAAGGAAAACAACCCCGTATTCCGTTCATTTGTGGTCGGTGCCAAGCCAGAAAACAACTATGCGGTGGATATGAACGACATCAAAGTCAAAGTGGCCTATGAAAATGACAAGGATGTTCGTGGTCGCAAATTCATGATTGTTTCCAGTGGTTCAAGTATGCCACGTCCCATTTATTTGAAACAAAGCACCACCACCAACTTGTTCTATGTCACCGAGTACAGCAGCATGTATGTCGATGTACAACCACCGATTGACAACACCAAAGAGCAATTTAAATAAGCAAAATCTTTCACATAGGATGTGGAGCACACCACCAGTAATGCCTGAAAACGTCGAGCGTCACTTCAATTCCGGCATGCCAAACGAACCTTGCTCGGTATAAATGGTTTCCAAATACGGCTTACCGTCTTCAACACCCGACCAAGCAAACACCCGTTGTTCACCAACCACAAATGCCATGGGGCTTGGTGGCGCCATCTTTCCATGAATGGCATGTTCGGTACCAAAAATCCAAGTGCGATTCCCCAAGGTGTCATCAACATCTAAAACGACCACCACCTCGTATTCTTTGTACTGTGCACGCAAGACTTTTTCGTCCTTGTTGTCCCCATCCAAATCCAAAGCGTACCCATCGACAACTTTTAGATTGTAAGGATCCAACCCAGCACCACCAATGTGATATCGCAAGGCTTTAATTTGTTCTTCACTGAGTTTGCGAAAGTCAATCGGCAACAAGTCGCTTGGAGCAGATGATACACCGTTGGCATCTATCACCCACTCGACAGATGGCATGGTTGAAGTATCAAAATCAATGTCTTTAATCCCTAGCAATTGACGAATCAGTGGTGAAAAGAAACGCAATTCCCCACGCGGCAAAATCCAACTGTCGATGCCGACCTCTGAAGCCCTTACTTCAATTCCATTGTCAGCACCCTGCAGAACCCAATCTTTTGGTAGTCCCGAACCACGCAAGGTGTTGTCCATTTGTACCCGCATCGCGCCCGGTGGTTTATCGGTGAGCCAAGGTGTACCACCCGAGACAGGGTAGATGGCAAATGACTTGTTCACAGGCACATAAATGTGCCCCTCAAATAAAATGGGTTCACCCGATTTACGAACAAAGGAGGTAAAATTGCGACGCCCTCTCTTTAACCCCAATGAAATGTCTTGATTGGGCGCCATTGAAACGTGCAACAGAGAACGGTTGGAGTAGACCATGATGGCAGTATCTTTTGTGGAGCAGATATCCGACCAATCTTGTGGTTCAAACACAGCAGTTAATCCCACCGTCATCGATAAACCCACCGAAGCATTTTCATCATTGGGATTTATCGGACACAAAGGCAGCGGACGATTTTCTTGCTGGGCTTGTTGGATCGCATTCATAATGTGCACAGCCGGTACACCTGCTTCGTGGAGGTGTTTCCGCACGGCTTCAGACCATGGCACAACTTCACCTTGACCGGAACGATAACCCCAAAAGGGTTGGCTTAATTTCACCCGAACATCGTAGTTGCCATCAACAGCGATCGTGCCATCATCATTCAACGATAAAGTATAGAAAGCCCCCGGATAGCGTTCGATTAATGTTCCCAGTTCTGGATGATTTGGATACTCATCTTTGATACGAGAGGCATCCTCAACTGTTTTGGCACTTTTAACAGCCGCACTCCCAGCGAGCACCATGGCCTCATTGGCCAGATCAAACTGGGCAAAACGATCGGCAACCTCCAAATACTCCATTTCAGTAGCATCAGTACCAAGATTGGTTAAGGAAACCTTTCCTTCCCGTTGAAAAGCTTTCTCTTGCCAATCGGTACCTTTCCACTGTTGTTGAAACGATTGC
The DNA here is from genome assembly GCA_937127265.1 of uncultured Pseudomonadota bacterium. GTDB lineage: Bacteria > Myxococcota_A > UBA796 > UBA796 > UBA796 > CAJWHX01. Next base: position 1,819 of record CAKZLX010000543.1, on the reverse strand, counting down.
CAAGCCTCTACGGAATCGTCAGTTTCTGCATTAACCCAATGGGCCTGCGCACAAAAACCACGCAACTCAGGTTCAGCGGTGGGCTCTAAGGCACCCCATTTCACACACTTGGCTTGGGCTTCTTCATATCGCTTTTCGAGATTCAACAAACGAATGGTGTCTGACTTACGGCTGGCATCGGCAGTGCTCATCAACAATAAAGAAATTAGCAGGTGTCCCATGTGGATTCCTCAAACAGGTGGCAAAGTCAGGCTGAATATACTTTCAACAACAAAGACAATGGAATTCTTCCACAAGAAATGTGGAAATAAAATTGTAAATCGGTTAAGTTCGCGCCAAACCTCTTTTGTGTACAGTGTACACTTTCTTTTCTATAATCTCAAATCATCCAATTTACAAAGGGAGAATATCGTGTCTACAGATATTACCAAAATCCGAAATATCGGAATCTCGGCGCACATTGACTCGGGTAAAACCACACTCACTGAGCGTATTTTGTTCTATACAGGTCGTATTCACGCCATCCATGACGTTCGTGGTAAAGACGGTGTCGGTGCCAAAATGGACTCGATGGAACTTGAAAAAGAACGTGGTATCACCATTCAATCTGCTGCGACTTTCTGTCACTGGAAAGACAACGAAATCAACATCATTGACACCCCGGGACACGTTGACTTCACCGTGGAAGTAGAGCGTGCTTTGCGTGTTCTTGACGGTGCCATTTTGGTTCTTTGCTCTGTTGCTGGTGTGCAATCACAATCCATCACCGTTGACCGTCAAATGAAGCGTTATAACGTACCTCGTATTGCTTTTGTCAACAAGTGTGACCGTCAAGGTGCCAATCCATTCAAAGTTTGTGCACAATTAAAAGACAAATTGAAACTGAATTCTTGTATGACCCAAGTTCCCATCGGTCTCAGCGATGAACACCAAGGTGTAGTTGATCTCATCACCATGCGTTCTTTCATCTTCTCTGGTGACAATGGTGAGATCGTTACTGAAGGCGATATCCCCGAAGACTTGATGGACACTGTTCTTGAACGTCGTGAAATGTTGTTGGATGCTGTTGCAACTGGTCTGGCAGAAGTCGAAGGTCAAGAAGACTTCGCTGAAGAATTCATCGAATTGGCGATGATGGACGAAGATGAACGTGTTGATGTGGACACATTGAACAAAGCGATTCGCGTTGCCACCATCGGTTTGGCGCTTTGCCCAGTCATGCTTGGTTCCGCATACAAAAACAAAGGTGTTCAGTTGCTCCTTGACAATGTTGGTCACTGGTTGCCTTCTCCTGTTGATGTAGACAACGTCGCTATGGAAAAGAAAGACGAAACACAAACCCACGTTGTGGCTTCTGACGCCAACGACTCATTGTTGGCATTGGCGTTCAAACTCGAAGACGGTCGTTACGGTCAGTTGACTTACATTCGTGTCTACTCGGGTACATTGACCAAAGGTGACACCATCTTCAACGTACGTGACATGCGTAAAGTAAAAGTTGGTCGTTTGGTTCGTATGCACTCTGATGACAAAGAAGAAATTGAAGTCGCAAAGGCTGGTGACATTGTTGCCTTGTTCGGTGTAGACTGTTTCTCTGGTGATACCTTCACCGATGGTGAACGTGAATGGGTCATGAGTTCTATCCACGTACCCGATCCGGTTATCTCCATGGCAATCGAGCCAAAAGACAGCAAGAACTTGAACAACTTGTCGAAAGCCCTTCAACGTTTCCGTAAAGAAGATCCCACTTTCCAAGTTGAGCAAGACAAAGAAACCAATGAAACCATCATCTCAGGTATGGGTGAGTTGCACTTGGAAG
>CAKZLX010000542.1 GCA_937127265.1 uncultured Pseudomonadota bacterium | reverse complement strand
CGATGTTTTGGCACGTCATGGTTTTGAAGGTGCTTTGGGATTAATTATTGGTTCGGATGCCGAAGTTGGCGAAACGATGATTGCCGACAAGCGATTGCCTTTGATTTCTGCCACTGGCTCCACTCGCATGGGTAAACATGTCAATCAAGTTGTCGCAGGGCGTTTGGGACGTTGTTTGTTGGAACTGGGTGGAAACAATGCCATCATTGTGGATCAAACTGCTGATTTGGATTTGGCCTTGCGTGGAGTTGCTTTTGGTGCAGTCGGTACCGCTGGACAACGTTGTACGACCACCCGTCGATTGTTCTTGCACAAATCGATTTCGACTGAATTTACCAGTCGTTTGGTTTCTGCCTATCAGAAATTTCCGATTGGAGATGCCCTTGATCAAGGTGTGTTGGTGGGGCCTTTGATCGATCAAGATTCTGTTGATCAGTTCCTACATGCTGTTGAAACGGCAAAGGGGCAGGGTGGTGAGGTTTTGGTTGGTGGAGAAGCCCTCGACCAAGATGGATTTTTTGTGAAGCCAACCTTGATCAAAGCCGATTTGTCTATGCCAATCACCAAAGAAGAAACCTTTGCTCCGATTTTGTACATCTTTGAGTATGAAGATTTGAATGATGCCATCGCTGCTCAAAACGATGTGCCTCAAGGTTTGTCTTCTGCTATCTTCTCGGATTCTTTCCGTAGCGTAGAACGGTTCTTGTCACCCGCAGGATCGGACTGTGGAATCGCCAATGTCAACATTGGAACCTCAGGCGCCGAGATTGGTGGTGCATTTGGTGGTGAAAAGGAAACTGGCGGCGGTCGTGAAGCTGGTTCCGATTCTTGGAAAGCCTACATGCGTCGTCAAACCTGCACCTTAAATTGGTCCACCGACCTTCCTTTGGCGCAAGGTGTGACCTTCGATATTTAAATTTCACCTCGCGTAAGGAACAAAGATGCCCAAAAAGAAACGCACATCGAAATCAAAAGCCCCACCACGTAATCACTTTGTGGATTATCTGGTGACGGTGTGCGTGGTCTTTTTCGTCGTGGTTGCTTTGGGGTTTTGGTACGTTGAAGACATTCGGGTGGGCATGGCGGTGATCGCTGAATCTTTCATGAAGGCATTCTTTCCCGATGCATTACCGTAATCTGTGTAAGGAAACGGTGAAAACATCACAAAATGCTTTCTCCTCCTTGCATAAAATTGAATTTTTTAGTATGGTACATAGGTAACTTACTAACGACGGAGACGTTATGAACGCAAAATTTTGGTCTTTGGCGGCCGTAATCGCCATGGGTACTGCTTGTCTTGATGATGAAGAAAAGGCAGAAGAGGAAGAAGAAACATCAGAGCCTACTTCAGAGCCTTCAACCGAAGAGCCCGCTGGTGAGCCTTCAACTGAAGAACCTGCAGCAGAACCTTCTTATGCATACATCACACAAAGTTACGCTGGTTCAGCAACCATCGTTCCTGATACTTCTTACGAAGGTGTTGAAAGTTTGTCAATCGGTGTAAATGACACTGCTGGTACTGGCAACTTGCAAATGGAATTGATTTGGAACATCGTTGGTGCTCCTGCTGAAGCGCCTGCAGACTGTGCAGATTGCTTGTTCTCATTTGATTTGAACTTGACTTTTGACGCTGCTGCTTCTACTGACCCAGATGGTAGTGGTTCTGACATGACATTCTCTTATGCTGTTGGTACTTCTTCATACGGCGAGAACACTTTGTTCTACGGATCTGCAGACTACGGTTGGTCACCATGGTTGGTTGATGGTAACGCAAACACTGACTTGGCTGGTACTGAGCACGCTGCTGAAGTATCTTTTGATGGTACAAACTTCACTTACACTGACGGTACTGTAGACTTCTACTACTACTACTAAGCAGTATGGTGAATCGACAAACATAGAATGTTATTTCTATGGTGTTGTGATACTGAAAGCCCTAGTTCTACGGAATTGGGGCTTTTTATTTTTTCCGAGATAGAGGATTTATGTTTGGGATTGGAATATTCATCATATTGACCTGGCTATCAGATGGCTTGGCAAGAACCCGAGGCAATCCAAAACTGGCTATGGCAGAACGGATGACTCGACAAGGTCTCTATTTGTATGCCCTTGATAACTTGGATACGATGATTGCCAAGGGGATGGCGGATCCAGACGTCTACGCTTATCGTGGAAACATTCTCACCATGCGTGGTCAGTACTATTATGCGGTTCAAGCATTTGAGGAAGGATTGCCATCATTGCGCTTACAAGGACGAGACGGTGAAGCCTATGCCTATGCCAAATTCATACTTGGAGACTGTGACCTTTCTGATTTGGATACCCTACGTCATTTTGGAACTCTACCCAAACCCGCCAATGTTCGCATGTTGAGTACCCTAGTGGAAATGGCGCGTTATTGTGATGACCCCATTTCAGGTATCCAATTTCAAAATGATCTGGCGACTGAATTCCCACAGGCGGTCAAAACCCATCTGGCAGCGGCGGATTTGGCTTTGGATCAAGGGGATCTTGAATCGGCTTGGAGAAGCATGTTTAA
>CAKZLX010000541.1 GCA_937127265.1 uncultured Pseudomonadota bacterium | reverse complement strand
TATCGGAAACGGGCTCTTGGTTTCAAACGATTCATCGTGGGTATGATGATGCTTGGACTTGGTCGGGACATCGAGCGTTGACCTTGCCGATAGTGGGATGGTTTTACGGCTGGTCTCCCTCTGCCTTGTGGCTGTCACAGATCATGATTTTGGGCATCATTTCTGGTGCGATTCCTGCGGGGTTGATAGCCAAACGTCATAGTGAGTCCCATTGGGCGTTTTTATGGGGTGGTTGTGTCTATTTGAGTATGCCGGCTACCATGGCGATTGCTCTGCAAGATTATCAAGACCTCTGTTTTGCCTTGCCCTTTTTGGTGTGGGCTTGGCATCTCTTTGAAACGGGTTGGCTAGCCGCGGCTATTCTTGGTGCATTGATTGGCATCGCTCCCCGTGAAGAAACCATTCCGATGGCAATCTTCTGTGCGGTGATGGCGAGACCGATGTTGGAAGGTGTTTGGCAGTGGAAACAACATTTTCGCAATGTAGGGGTCGTATTGGGTATTGCTCTTTTCTATGTTTGGTGGGCACAAACCTATCATCCCTTGGATTCTGGTGGACACGATATGCCACTGCAAAATGCCTTGGGCTCATTGGGACAACAACGTGTTTTTCTGGAAGGCTGGGTTTACCATACTCGTTTCTATGCCTTGGTCTTTATCCCATTGGGGTTATTGGCATGGTTTGCACCTTTGGTCGGTGCACCGGCAGTGGCTTTGTGCATTTTACACATGAGTGTACCCGATGGCCATGGTGTGGACCGCTCTTGGTCAGGGCATTGTCACCATATGGCACCAGCAGTCGCCTTTTCTGTACTGGCGATACTGATTGGGGGTTCGAGAATCGGTCGTTGGTTACGATTCGCCCGTTTTGGCAAGTGGCAATGGGTGTTGCCAGCCTGTTTGGCGCTTGGTAGTCTGGGCTGGTCAAGGTGGTGGTGGCTGGAATGGTCGGACTATTACAACCTTGTGGTTAGTTCCTCAGTGGTGGAACCTGAGTGGACCCATCCGGCCTGGACGCTCAAAAAAGAATGGCAAAACGTTCAAGATGAGGGATCGATTTTGGTGGTTACTAAAAACACCTCCTTGGTGGCGTCCGATCAATTGCGTTCCTACACACTGGATGAATCTTTGTTTGGTAAAGAGCCCCGTCGTGGACTGGGAGCAGGGGATTGTATTATCTTCGACCAACGTCGACGAGACATGCTGACTTATATTACCGCAATGCGAGATGCCCAACAAGTGTCCGATGAAGGTGTTTTTGCTTTGTGGTGCTGGGCTACAGATGCAGTCGATACCAGTGTGATGAAAAAAACACGTTTTAAACCGGCACAAGTTTATACTGGAACTTACAAGAAAGGTTCCGATATTCCGGGAGCTGCTCCTCGTGAACAAAAAATTTCTGCACCAATGGGTTCCTTTCCAGTCATCAATTTGGATACATGGTCTATGGAAGGGTCTTGGTAATACTAGCACTGCCAAGTCAACACAAGGAGAATACAATGGGTTGGTTAACCACACAAGTTGAAACACATGGTTCAGAATTTGAGTCCATGTTGATTGATGCGATGCAACAAGCAGGGGTGTACGATACTGTGTTTGCGATTTGCGGACCGTTTGGCGTGCGTCGTTTTGTGTTGCGATTTGTCACCAAGGGACACACCATTGAGATTACTGAAATTGAGAATCTTCCCTTACAATATGGTGGTGGTGCGCCAACCATGACGACCTCTGAAAACATGCAACGGCTTCGTCAGGCCTTGAAAAAACTGAAAGGACAAATGACGAGTTGGGCGACTTGGGAAAAAGGAACCTTGGGCGTTATTCGAAATTGTGACAACGAGATGCAGGTGATCCCATTCTTTGATGCTGATACCGAAGGGGTTTCAGTTGAACACTTACCGACCCCATCACAGGGACATCCATTGGAAGACCGAGAATTTTTACACGTCAAAGCCTCCACCCAAGCCCAAATGGAGCCGGTATATCAAAACACCAGTGCGATTGCTCACGACTGGGTTGAATGGTCGATTGAAAACGACGTCTTGTCTTTGGTCTACGAAGATGACATTGAATCGACTGTCGAACGTAAACGGTGCAAGGTTTTGGCGACATTTGATCAGAATGGCACTTGGACTTGGCAAGTTCCCGAGCCCTTGTTTGCCGAAGAAGTCTTTTGTTGGGAATATTTTATTTGTGATTGGGATGCGGCTATGGAACTGGGAATGTTGTGTACCGCACGGTTGAATGGTACTTGGTTGTTTCACAGTTTGGTGAGTCACGATCCACAGGTCACGCTGTTGGTTGCGGTTTGGGATTGATATGTGGTTGAAGACAAAATGGTGGTTTGAAGATCACAAATGGGGTGTTTTACAAACCCTTTGGTTTGTTTTGCTCGCGGTAATTTTGACATACCCAATGATTCTGTACCCCAATTCTGCTGCTTTGGGCTCGCCTCGTGCCGATGGTATGAAGCATTTGTGGACTTTGTGGTGGATGAGATCGAGCGTTTGGGAATATGGTGATTTTCC
>CAKZLX010000540.1 GCA_937127265.1 uncultured Pseudomonadota bacterium | reverse complement strand
CCTTCGGGTTGCAATTCAACAACAGCATCTTCACCATTTGGACCCGTTGGAATCCGAGCGTAAAAACTCGTATTGGTGGCAGCAGACTGCGCAAAACTTCCAGCATTGAAATTCCACGAATATGCCCAGACACGTCCAAAGCCAGCAGCAGTACTGGCAACATTCACATCCCAGTTATTCTGTTCTGAACTGAAAATCGCAGAATAACTTCCTGTCACGGTAGAAGTATAAGAATCCCCACTACTCAAGGTTGCGACATATCCCCCGTTGGGATTGTACAACTCTAAGTCCCCAGAGCCGGTGTAATTGATAACTTCGCCAATCGTCAAGATATCAATAAAGATTGTGGAGCCAGAAGCCAACTTTTGAACCGAATTGGTTTGGGCGGTACCCTCGGCCGAGACCACTTTGGGTAAGGAAAACAAAATACTTGAACCGATGAGAGTCCACAACGGAGATAATTTTTGATTCATAAGTATACCTTTGGTTTGAATTCAAGACTGGATATAGATAAATAGTAATGAAGAAACATGTAACCCATAAAAAAGTAACCACCAGTCACTTTTTCAGAGAGGGTATACTCTTGACCGAATACACACCGCCCAAACAGTCCCGTGCTAAAGAAACCGAAGAGAGATTTCTGCAGGCATTAAACACTCTTCTTCATCAACATAGTTTCCAGCAAACCAGCATCAAAGACATTGCTAAGGAAGCTCATCTTACCAAAGCGGCCTTCCTGAAACGTTTCGGGTCCAAAGAGATTGCCTTGATAAAACTCTACGAACTCTACTGCAAAGAAGCCCATCAAACAATGGATAGTCTCATCGCCCAACTGGAAAAATACACCACGGTTCAACAATGTATGAACAGTGTCGTAGAGAAGTATGAATCCCTCATCCTCAAACACTTTGCCAGTAATCGCGCCATGCAAGAGCAATTTCAACTCAATTTGGAAGTTCACCCACTCACCAAGTCCATCTTTCAGCATTGTATTCAAATGATGACCCAAATTCAAGAACACTTCGCCATAAAGGGTTCGAAGACAGGTGCTTATGCAGGAGCACAGTTATTGGTGACCTTGGTGTACAATCACTGTCTTCAAGCCACTCCTGCCTTACCGAAAAACACCAAAGACAGACAAGAGTTAATTGCCGACATCATCATCTTAACGCTCAAACGTTAAAAACTATACAACGCGTCATCCTTGTGTTTTCTACACAGACGCAAAACGAACCAAACTCAAATTAATTAGCGAAAGTAAAGGTAAATCTCAAAGGGCGAGAGGATTATACAAGTGGCTAACTCTCGACATTGTACACAAACGTCAACCAAACAACACCCTCAATTTGTTGGTGAGAATGAGAGCAAATTTGAAAGGGCGAGAGGAGGATTATACTCGAGTATATCCCCTCTCGCCCTTTTAAATAGGCGCCATTCTCGCCAACAAATTAACGTTTCGAGAATTGGAAGCGTTTACGGGCTCCAGGCTGTCCGTATTTCTTACGCTCAACCTTACGAGAATCACGTGTTAAGAATCCGTTACGACGCAACAGACTGCGGAAGGCTAAGAACTCGTGGTTTTCTTGCAGTGCGTCTTCCCACTTTAACAAGTGCGAGCCAAAACCAGTACCGTATTTTTCCATTTTAGCAAGTGATTTCGCCAATGGAGAAGCAACATCGATATCGTCGAAAGTCATAACAGCTTTGTACTCAACAGCGGCCCATTGATACAATGCGCGTGAAATACCCAAGCGAATCGCACCTGCTTGTCCACTTTTACCACCGCCTTTAACTGTACAGTAGATATCAAACATGCTAGTGGCTTTTACACCCAACTCAGACTCTACCAGTTCCAAAGGTTGTCTCAAGATCAACTTGGCAGTGTCACGTTCGAAATACTCGTTTAACGGCTTTCCATTAACCTTGATGGTACCACCACTTTTGTTTGGACGAAGGAATACGCGGGCAGAAGAGGTCTTACGACGACCGGTTCCATAAAATTGTTCAGGCATGATTTACTCTCACAGATAAGAAGGAAATGGTTGAGGATTTTGCGCATCGTGTCCGTGATCGGAACCAGCACATACGCGCAACTTTTTGATCATTTGACGAGCCAAACGGTTCTTTGGCAACATACCTTTGACAGCATGCTCAATGATACGCTCGGGATATGTTTCAAGCAACTGACGTGCTGTCCATGAACGGAGGCCACCCATGTATCCTGAGTACTTGTAGTATTGTTTTTGATCCAACTTGTTACCAGTAAGAACAATCTTGTCGGCATTGATAACGATGACGTAATCGCCACAATCAACGTGTGGAGTGTAAGTTGGTTTGTGCTTACCGCGAAGAACGGTAGCAATACGTGTTGTCAAACGACCTAAGGTTTGACCTTCAGCGTCAATCACGAACCATTCGCGTTGGACGGACTGAGCATTTGCAATAGTAGATGACATCTTTAACCCTATTTCTGTGTTGGATTTAAGTGAATTAATTAGTGAACCTAGTGGTATTATCGTGATTCGATTGGAATGTCAAGTAAAGTTGTCGAAACTAGACACAAGCCCTTGGATG
>CAKZLX010000539.1 GCA_937127265.1 uncultured Pseudomonadota bacterium | reverse complement strand
CTTCGTAGGCAGCCTGAAAGCGATCCATTCCTTCATCAATTTTGCGAGAGATATTCTCTAGTGCCACCACACCGTTGTCTACCACCATCCCTACGGACAAGGAGAGGGCAATCAAGGTCACCGAATTGAGGGTGAAGCCCAGTCCATAGACCGCCAAAAATGTTACGATGATCGACAGTGGAATCGCACTGGCAATAATGAGCGTTGGACCGATGCGTCGCAAAAATAGGAAAACGATCAGGGAAACCAAGGCTCCGCCGGTCAAAGCAGTGTTGGTCAAATTGTTTATGGTGCCTTCAATGAAGACCGCACCCGATTCCATCACTTGAATTTCGGTTCCTGCGGGCAGTCGTTTCTTGGCGGTTTCAAAAATATCGTTGGATACTTTGGCTACATCGAGCACGTTGGCATCACTGGTTTTTCGGATGTACCCGAGCATGGTGGTGTTGCCGTTGACATAAGCCAATTCGGTTTCATCGGCCAAGTCCAATTGAATATCGGCCAAGTCTTTCAAGAGAATCATTCCGTCACCGAGTGGTGACTTCATCAATGGAAGGTTGCGAAGGGCATCGATACTCTTTTGTTCACCGGTCATCCGCACTGAAAAGCGAAGATCTTCGATGGTAAGGTCTCCCGCGGGAATATTCATGTTGTTGGCTTGAATTAGTCCAGCCAGTTCACTCATGGTCAATCCATGCGCTAATAGTCGATCTTGGTGAACATCAATACGCACCACTTTATCGGGAGAATTGGAGAGCATCACCGAGCCTACGCCGGGAACTCGTCGAAGTGGGTTGATCAAGGCATCTTCGACCTCATTCTTCAACAGTCGAACATCATCACCGCGAGTGGTAATGGCAAAGGTAACGATTGGCATTTGACCGATGTCAAACTTCAAGACCTGTGGAGATTCAGCGTCACTTGGTAAGGAACGTTTGAGTCCTTCAAGATTTTGTCGGACATCATTGGCGGCGATATTCACATCGGCACTGGAATTGAAAACCAAGGTGACCATCGAGAGGTTTTCTCGGCTGGTGGAGGCAATTTCTTTGAGATTGGCAATCGCACCCAAGGAGTCCTCAAGAGGCTTGGAGAGTTTGTCCTCCACATCGAGTGCACTGGCACCGGGATAGGCAGTGACCACAGTGACAACCGGAACTTCCATATCTGGCAACAGATCGATGGGGAGTTTGCTGTAACTGTACGATCCAAACAAAAAGAGGATCATATAAATGACGGTCACCAACGCCGGGCGACGGACAAGGGTTTCAGTCCATTTCATGTTTATTCTCCCAGTACCAAAACATCAGCACCGTCTTGTAAACGATTGTGTCCAGCGATTAGTACTTGTTCACCAGTGGCAACACCTGTGAAAACTGGCACATAGTCTGTTTCAGAGCGACCATACTGCACAGTTCTCTTTTCTACATGATCACCAATCAAGACAAAGACGTCTGCCGATTGACTTTGACGATTGAGCAAAGCTTGTCGGGGTAGTGCCATGGCTGTTTGTTCAATTTCGAGGTGTAAGGTTGCCGATTGACTGTGTTTGAGTGTGTGGGTACTGTTGTCAAGGATAGCTTCCACCAGTACGGTTTTGACCACAGGATCCACTGCCTGATTGATCCGCGAGAGGTTGAGTTCAATTTGTTGGTGGCTGCCGGGAATTTCCAAAGAACCAGATTGATTTTCTTGCAGGGCAATGGCATCTGTTTCACCGACGCTGGCTTGTATTTTGACGGTGCTCAAATCAACCAGTTGTAGTGGTGGTCGAGTGGCTGGCCCGCCGATCATTTCTCCTTCTTCAATATTTTTGGCAACGATAACTCCACTGAAAGGGGCTTTGAGTTTGGTGGCTTGTAAACGACTGTTGGCGATATCCAAACCGGCTTTGGCTCGGGTGGCTTGTCCACTGGCTAATTGGGCTCCCATGTCCACTTCTTCCCATTGGCTTTGGGTGATCGCACCTTCTTGGAGCAGCGCGGCAAATCGCTTGGCACTTTTGTTGGCCTGCTTGGCTTGAATCTCAGCGAGTTCATAGGCGGCTTTGGCTTCGGTATAGCCTGCTCGGTAGTCACTGCTTTCAATGGTCATCAAGACCTCACCTTCTTTGACCGCATCGCCAATCGAAACGTTCACTGATTCGATGCGTCCTTGGGCTTTGGGGGCTAGGATAGCTGAACGTCCAGCATAAACTGTCGCTGGTAAAGACAAGGAGCGAACAAAGGTTTGTTCTTCGATGTTCTGCACGCGCACCTGGGGGCGTAAATCTACTTCGGTAAGCGGTTCGGTGGTGGCTTCTGAGTCTCCAGATTGACAGGCGATGAGTCCACTCAAAAGAAATGTTAACATGGGTTTACCTTGGCGATGGGTGAGTGTAGGACAGATAAAGATAAATTAGTTGGCAAAATACAAGGTGTCAGCATTGAGTGACTGTTGATATTTGGCTTGGGCAACAATGTGCTGGTGTTTGACTTTCAACAAGGTGACTTGGGCTTCCGAAAAGGCGGCTTCGGCTTCTAGAAGATCGGTAGTGGTAATCTGGTGGTTGTCAAATTGGACTTGGGCTTGATCTCGTTTGATCTGTTCAATTTGGATTTTTTCCTGTGCCAGTTCGATTTGCTCTTGGGCTTGTTCCCAGGCTTGTTTGCTTTGTTTTTGTTGCAAGGAGAGGGCGCGTTGTTGTAGGTCGAGACCTTGCTTGGCTATGGTGACGTCCAATTGTCGTTGTTTGTAGGTCATCCACTTTTGCCCCCAAGCCAAGTCACCTTGGACGCTAAGTCCGATATATTGTTGAGATGTGGGGGTGAAGGGACCTTGTCCTTGGGTGGAAGTGGTTGCCGCCATTAGGGCAATCGTTGGTATCATATTGCCAAGTGCTGCTTGGGAACCGGCTTGGGCGGCTTGGTACTGTTGCTGGGCAATTTTGTACGACAGGCTATCGTTAGGGGAACCTTCAGTGGGTGGTAGAATGGTGTCTTGAATTTCAATCGGCTCAAAAGATTCGGATAGCCCCAACAGCAGTTCCATTTGTTGACACAGCAGTTGGTATCCTTGATTCACTTGTCGTATTCCAACTGTGGTTTGTTTGATGGCATGGGCGAGTTCTAGTTCTTGGACAGGGTGTGCTAACCCTTGTGCGACAAAAGCCCGTACAGACTGTTGATGTTTTTCAAGACGATGGATGGTGTCGTTTAGAATTTTCGCTTGTGCTTGCAGTTCAAGAGCTTGCAAATAGATGTCGATGACCGATAGTTCAATTCGTTGTTTGGTTTGTTCGGTTTCCAATTCTTTGATGTTTTGGAGATGTTGATTGGCTGTGTGCCCTTGTACAATGCTGTATAGTGCGGAAACGGGTAAGGCGACTTGAATAGATCCGTCAAAAATACGATCATCTCGTACCCGCAAAGGTTCAGAAAAAGAGGCACACAAATCGCCAAAGCCAAAGGCTTCAAAACTGCTACAATCAACTTCGGTGTTTTCGTCTCCCAAGATGTAACTGTCCAGTGGCTCACCAAAATCCAACCACGATCCTGATGCTTGTACACTGACTACACTGGTGAGAACTTTGAGACGTTCGAGGTTACTCTGATCGGCTTGCAGACGAGCGATTTGAACTTCAGGGTTTTGTGTTGCTACCAACGATAAACTGTCTTGAAGCGATAAAGGGGTGGCTTCAGCAACGTGCAGGTTGAGACCAAGGAGAAGAGAGATCATCGGTGAAACTCCAGTAACATAGCAAAATCAAAATTGACGGTTGAGGTGCCACTTAGCGATACCCCATCCTACGCCAGCACCCAGTGTTGCACCAATCAGTGTGTCAGAAATGTGGTGTTTACCATAGCGAACCCGTGAATACCCTGTGAGTCCTGTTAAGACTGTGGCCAGTCCGTAAGACATGGCGGTGATGGTAGGGTTATCATATTGATTGGCGATCAAAATGGCAGATGTAAAGTAAGTGGCCGCAGCATTGGAGGTGTGTCCACTGGGGAAACTTTTGAATGTATCGTTGTCGGCTCGTAAATCGATCATATAATCAGAATGGTAGACTTCGGGGTAGGTTTCTTCAAAGGCGATCGATGTATAGGGTCGGGGACGGGCAACCAATCGTTTCCCGACTTCAGTGAGGACGCCGGTAATGGCTATCGCTTGGGCAACAGGCATCGCTGTGGTCAGTGAATCTTGTGTTTGAAGTCCCCAAATGGCCACGGAAGCAGTGGTTAACACTGGGAGGTTGAATCCATAGTTGGCAAAAGGTGTTCCCAAGAAATCACTGGGTTGCTCCCATTCTGGGTGCCATTGTGGAGAAACCCAACTGTCTAACCCAGTAGGGGCTGAACGAGTATTGTCAATTTTCATGGGAATGGCGTGTGCACCCCAGTATCCGAGCGTTCCCAATCCCAATATGCCGATGTCGAGTAGTGTATCTGTCTTTGGGGGAGCATCTTCTATGGTAGATGCTGTCGCAAAGGAAAGGGCAGTAATACAGAAAAATACAGTAGACATCGGATGATACCTGAAAAGGGATTGTAGAGAAAACCACAAAACATTTGTTGAATCTCACTTGCCAATTGGAAAGTGAAATGATAATGTGATTTTAACACATCAGAAAAGAATGACAAGTAAAAGCAGAGAAAACCAAAGAATCGAAACCGTCAATCGTATTCAAAACAGTGCTCTAGTGATGTTTGCTGAGCACGGTCTTTCGATATCGATCGCCAAGATAGCCCAACATGCAGGACTCAGTAAGCAAGCGTTGATGTATCATTATCCGAGCAAGTCAAAGTTGCTTGAGGCGGTGATCCTAGATATTGAGCAATCCAGTTTCACTGCCTTGTCGCAATTTTTTGCATTGCTTCTGCAACAAAAAACACCACAAGATACTACCAAACTTGAAGAGATTATTACCCAGTTTGTTGAACAGCATCTATGGGCGGTGCTGTTTTTACGATTGATACTGGAAAATCGCGAGTCCTATTTGCCGATATCCTTCCGTGCACATCATCTAGAGATTATTGAAGCCCTCGAAGTACGTCAACGTGCTGGAACTATTAAACAAGACATTGATGTGGCCGCCACCTTTACAAATATGAACACTCTTTTGCTAACCACCTTAGCCACCGCTCAAATACAAACTAGCATTTCGGTGGCACTTGATATCGAGCCTGCAGTATGGTTGAAAAGAAGAATCTTTGCCATTTTTGTCATGTATCGCAGTACTCTTTTTCCGTAGTTTGTTGGGCAACATTTTGGTGGTGATTCTGTTAACACGATCGGTTGTTGAGATGGCACATCGGCAAATGATCCAAAAATCTTGACAGTGCATCCCAATTTCGTTAGTTGACATTGGTATTTAGAATATTATTTCGGATCATTCCGAGTCACACCGTTATCGTTTTTTGTTGAGGTTTATTATGAAAGAGGGAATCCACCCAAATTACCGCGAAGTTGTTTTCCAAGATGAAGCAGCCAACTTTAAGTTTTTGTCTCGCTCCACCATCGAAACCAAAGAAACCATCGTTTGGGAAGACGGCAAAGAGTACCCATTGTACAAACTGGACATCTCTAGTGAGTCTCATCCATTCTACACCGGTAAGCAAAAAGTTGTTGACCGTGCTGGACGTATTGATAAGTTCTACCGTAAATTCGGTGGCGCAAAAAAGAAATAATCACTTCATTATCGAATTGTTGGGTATTTGCAAAGAGTATCCAGATATAGACATCGGGAGCTATCATGGCCAAAAAGAAAAAAGAAGCACGTCAAGTCATCACTTTGGAATGTACGGAAGCACGCGCCTTGGGTAAATCACCTTCACGTTATTCAACCATGAAAAACAAGAAGAACACTCCTAAGCGTTTGGAATTGAAAAAGTACAATCCACACTTGCGTCGTCACACCATTCACAAAGAAATCAAATAAGTTTTTATTGAAACGACTTGCATTTCAGCATTGGTGCTTTTGAGAACCCCAGTCATTTGGCTGGGGTTTTTCAGTTTAGGAAATTGTAGGCTACCTTTGTTTTTGGTGTCTGCTAGACTATCAGTATACTACTGGGGGGTGACATGCTTATTTGGATGCTATTCGGTTGTTTCTCTGAGGATTTGGCGGAGACTGCGTTTCCTTCTATTTTAGAACCCTTAGAAGATATAAGGGTGGGGTTGCCAGAAGGAGCCGATTATCCAGAAGAAGTGGTAATTTTATCCGAGGATACAGAAGAGTATGCCTGGGTTCATGCACGGGGCTATCTACACCTTTCGCTGGAACAGGCTTGGAGGGCTTTGCGTGACGACTCTGTTTATGTCAATCACCGCACGGTCGACAGTTACACCGTCACCGAGGTGGATTCTGATGAGTATGATTACATCTTTTTGGTTGAAAACGAAGTGAACGATCTGGTTCCTGTACAGTTTATCAATGAGTGGCGCCATGTTGGCAATCTCAATGACAAAGGTGAGACTTCCGATGTGGTGGTACGTTGGCAAAAGATTGAAGGGACGGACTTTATTCAATTGATGGAAGGTTCGGTGGAACTCTTACCTGTTGAGGGAGAAGAGCAGATTGTCGAGTTTCGGATCATTGAACACCTCAAAGCAACCCTTGATCAAGAGCAAAATGCAGTTGATTATGTGACTGATTTTGCCGATAGACTACAGGAGTGGGGTGAATAACCGATGATGTTGTTGTCTACTTCAGAAGGGTGTTGTTGGGGATAACTTATTTCCGTGTTATCCACTGAGGTTACTCGAGGGTGGGTGCCGGTAAAATATAGTCGTCACCACCACCTTGTCCGTTGAGTTCCATTTCAGAAACCAGTACAGAAGGGACAGACCAAGCCACAGGACGTCCAGAAGTGGCACCTGTCATGTATCGACCGTCATAGTCGTCCATCATGCCCAGAAAGTCTTGTTGTGCCCCTGCAAGGACAATGTCTTTGAGAACATTGCGATTGACACCAACGAATCGAGCACCTCTAACAGGAACTTCGGTTCCGTCTGGATACAAACGCAGAACTTCGCGTGGAGTGGTCATTCCTGAGAGTTGTTCATCCCCACTGAAAGCGACTTCAAAATCTTCGGTCAGCGCAAAGGGTTCGATGTGTTTAACCACCAAGACATAGTCGGAGCCTGTTTGCTTGGCAATTTTGAAGGCTTTGCGTTTGATTTTGGCATTGGAGGCGTGTCGTTTAGGGGAGACAGTGACTACACTGGGAAGAGCGTGGTATCGGGAGGAGCCAATGGCACGAGCGTGTCCCGAACTTTCTGTATAATCTCCTCTGGGGATTCGACTCATCAGCAGTGTTTGGACCACACCATCTTCCACTAGACTCATTTTTTGTGGTTGCACACCTTGGGCATCATATTGATAGGAGCCATTTACATTCGGATGCCCAAGAGCATCGTCGGTGACGCTCCACCCAAATGGAAGTAATCGTCGTCCTAGTCTGGCGGTTGGAATGTTCCGTGGCAGTGAACCATCTGTGTTGGGGGCTTCGGATGCTGGTGGAGTGCCAGACAGTTGAGGGTGTAGTAACTGTCGAAAAAGTTCAGTGGAAGCCGTGTTCTCCAAGATGACTGGACCCAAGTAGTTGTCCTCGATTGGTGCATCTCTAAGTGCCAGTGTCCACTCGGCCATCTGTTGAAGTTCAAGAGACATCTCGTCGATAGAAGGCAGAGACTCCTTGTTGGGCACTACCCATGAACGGGTGTTTCGCAGTCTTGATCCATCGGTGGCTTTGGCGATACTTTCAGCGTGAATGATGATTTGACGGTGGATCTCAGAAGTGTGAACACCTTCGGTATTGACAACGTCTTCTACGAAGGCGGTTTCATAGACCAACACCTCATTGGCATCGAGTTCGCTGTATTGTGCCAAGACCGACCCCAATTGCATACTGGTGTTGTAACTCCATTCTGAATTGATGGTTGGTTTGGCTAAACTGTCCATCGTATGAATGGTTTTCAGTGGCAACATTTCATTGCGTTTGGGATATTCTCGGTTTTCCCATGCCGATTCTTTTTTAGCAAAGGTGTTTACAGCGTCTTTGTAGGCATCATCCATTGCTAACCACACAGCACGTCGCAGAGCTAGGGGGTTGTCTTCGATTGGAAGCCAAGCCATTTCCACGCCCCTAGACCATGTATCGAGATTGCTGTTGTCAAATTCCAAAGAGCCAACGCGAACATCCAAACGTACCCGTCTAAAATCATTTTCTTTTTGGGAGAGCAGTACACCGTTGCTGGTATGGGTCATCGCATAGGAAGTGTCTCGAATGTTAGCCTCCATCCAGTATGGACGAGGTTGATTGTCGAGTTGTAATTCAGCCATACCACGTTGCATTTCTGTTTGAACAGCCGCTACTATTGGACTACTGGTTTCGGCAAGGCATAGACCGATCAGACTCCATAACATCATTGTGCACCTCCATTGGTCTTGGCATCATCGTTGAGACTTGGGGCTTCTAGGAGAGGTGGCTTGTCATGATCTTTGGATCGACGTTGAATCTCCACTTCTTGAATGAGCAAATCAGGAGCGACTGCGGCGACGGGAACCCATCCACTTTCAGCCCCACACATTCCGTTGAAGACTTGATACTCATCACTGGCTGCCATGATTCTGGAAAAGGTAATCAAGGGAGTGCCAATCATGTCCACACCCCGCACCATTTCTTCGCGACCATCAGGATAGACTCGCCATACGGTGACCGGCTTAACCACATAGGAATTTGGTGAGTTGCGTCCTGTAAAGGTGAAGCCACCAGAAATATCGTCAAAGATCAGTCCGAATGGTTTTTCTTGACGTTTGATTTCGGCAATCAGTTGCGCTTTTAAAGCGTCGTAGGAAACTGCATCATCCCCTGTGACCATCAGGTTGCCTTGACGAGCCACAGTACCATATCCAGTTTGACGACGTCCATGGCCATTGGATGCCGGAAAGTTTTCCACTGGAGATCGTCCCATCAAGAATCCCTGCAGAACTCCGTTCTCAACAATCGATACTTGTTGGGCTTTCACGCCTTCGTCATCGACACGATAGTGCCCGTTGAGGTCAATTCCTTCGAATTGTGTACGGGTAGGGTCATCGATTACGCTGATGAAATCGGGAAAGATGGGTTGCCCAACTTTGTCGGTAAGAGTTTGTCCTTCATCTTCATCCTTTTGCCGGTGACCTTCAATACGGTGTCCAAGAATCTCATGAAAGAACACCGCGGCGGCTTTTCCACGTAAAATAGCCGGTCCAACAAAGGGGTCTACGACTGGGGCTTCAAGTAAGGCATCGAGTGCCGTGCTGGCAGTGTCAGCCAATTCAAGGCAGGTGTCCAAGGTCCAACCTTCGGTAGAATTGGCATCGATATATTCATAGGTGTCTAGTTCCATGCCATCTTCAGCAATGGTGGAGGTCATGACTGCTAGTCGAACATGTGGTCTAACTTCTCGAACCTGTACGCCATCAGTGGTGACGATCCAACGCGTTTCTAGGTCTTGGTTGAGACGGACCGACGATGATAAAATGTTTTCATTGTCCAATAAACTGGCAGAACATGTTCGCAACAAGTCTTTCCATTCATCGGTATCAATGCTGGGTTGTTCAACCATATCTTCAATCAGAGAAAAACCTTCGGTGGGTGACCAATCATCACTTTGGTCTTCCATCTCCACTTTGAGACTGCGATTGCTTTCGAGTTTGATTAGGCGTCGTACACTGGTTCGATAGCCTTGGTCGACCACTTTCCAAATGTACTTTCGCAACAGCAAGGGATCGTCTCCCAGAGGTACGTCATCATTAAAGTGGGTCGGTTCGTCAGAAAACCACCCACCATCAATCATCTGGTGGGTATTGTCTAGTGTCCAGTCTCCTACGCGGACATCGACATCGACCATTCGTTCACGAGAGCCTTTGTTAGACATCAAAGCCCCATCGGTGAACTTTATCCCGTGCGACCTGTTTTCAGTAATGGCGATTTCCATCCAATAGGGTGGGGTTTCTTGGTCTTGTAAATAGTCAAAACTGCGGTTGAGTTCGACCAGCATTGCATTCAAAACGGGATCGTCTACACTGTTCGGAGTAGCTTGTGCAAGAGAAAAAAACGAGAGCCAAAGGAGGTTCATGATGAGGGTCCTGTGTCAGAAAAATCAGAGAGAGGTGTTTACGATGGCCTTATGGACCGAAGCGTCTTGGGAGACAACGAAGAGGTATTCTTTGTTTCGGACATGAGAGACTTCACCGACCCGTTCACCTTGAGGAGAATGTATACCAATCGTGGCACCAATGTATCGTTTGAAATCTTTTTCTACTACCGAGACTTGTCCACGACTTTCCAAAATCCCAACCATGTCTTCTTTGGAGATATAGCCTTCATTATTGAAAGAGACGACCATGTGTTTGACATCTAGACTTTGCACAATGCTGCGCATGGCATCGTGTATTTGTCGTTTGCGATTGAATGAACTGTGTCGTTCTTTGACGTCGACTCGTTTACGGGCAATTCCATAGACTTCGGGCTTATCCCACTTGACCAAACTTTCCCACACGTGGTAATTGCCCAAATACTTGTGTTGGTTGTAGGGTGGGTCGAGGTAGGCTACGTCG
>CAKZLX010000538.1 GCA_937127265.1 uncultured Pseudomonadota bacterium | reverse complement strand
TTACCGCAACGGTCACCGATTTGGATGGACTTTATGCCACTGCCAATGTGAATATGACGGTAAACGCCATTCCTTCCCAGCCTAGTGTCCTCATCTCTCCAGACCCCGCAACCACCAGTGACACTTTGGAAGCCATAGCCTCTGGTTCAACCGATTTTGATGGTACCCAAGTCACCTATCAATATGAATGGTTTAAAAATGGTGTATTATCACCGACCCATACTGGTGCCACCATTCCAGCGACAGCTACTTTAAAGGATGAAAACTGGATGGTACGAGTCACCCCAACCGATGGTATCATCAACGGCCCCTCTGTGGAAACCGACTTAACGGTATCCAACACACCTCCCGTGATGACCTCCGTATCAGTGGCACCAACCTCACCGACCACTCTTGACAACATTACCTGTTCTTACAGTGCCAGCGATGTTGATGTGGCAGACACCAATCTCACCTACACCTTTGATTGGTTCATCAATAGTGCCTCTGTTTCGGGTGCGACAAACGTGCTCAATGGACCTTTCTCGCAAGGGGATGTGATCACTTGTCGAGTTACACCCAATGATGGCTTTGACCTCGGTAATTTCATGGAAGCCAGCACCACCGTCATCAATACAGCACCCATTGTACACTCGGTGACCCTCTCCCCCACCTCAACCTACACCAACGATGTATTAACTGCAACAGTTGACAGTACCGATCTTGATGGAGATACACTGACCCACACTTGGATTTGGTACGTTGATGGAACCGCAGTCCAAAGTACTAGCAATACCAACACCACCAATACTCTTGATGGTGTCATTCATTTCGACCGCGATCAAACCGTACATGTCGAAGTCACTGCTGATGATGGTTTTACCATTGATACTGAAACCTCTGCTAGCCAAACCATCCTCAATACCCCACCAAGTGCCTTCAATGCCTTTGTTGATCCCATCAATCCCGTCGTGGGCGTCGACGACATCACCTGCATGGTTCAAAGCAACGACATTGATGGTGATACAGTGTCTCTCTCCTACACTTGGACCATTGATGGCAACAGCACTGGCTATGCCTCCAATGTCATCCCCACCTCAGAGATTGCCGATGGTGAAACTTGGCTCTGTACAATCATAGCCACCGATGGAACCGATGATAGTTCACCAGTCACTGCTTCGGTCACCGTTGGGGCCAATGTTGAAGCGGCTGTAGGACAAAACACCTGTGCAGCGGCTTCTTTTGGAACTGATGGGAACTACGACTTGGCTTCTTGTTTATCTGATTTAACCCTCACGGCGGGTGAAAGTACCGATTCGACTGGCTACACCTTGCAAATGGGCTCACATTACGTCTACACTCCGGAGTAAAGCATGTTTACCTCTATTCTCTTTTCCTTGCTCTTTGAAGCCAATGCGGTTCCTTTACAACTCACCCAACAAGGTCGACTGCTCGATGGTTCTGGTGCTTCGGTAACCGGCGCACACACTTTGACCTTTCGAATCTATACGGATGCCAGCGGTGGTTCTGTATTGTGGTCAGAATCACTCAGTGTGCAGTTCAACAACGGTTATTATGCAACAGTATTGGGGGCACAAACCCAAAATAACCCTTTGGATTCAGACACCTTATTAAACTACCCGATTTATCTTGAAGTGCAGTTGGATGCCAACGCTCCAATGTCTCCTCGTCAAGCCATCAACTCAGCACCCTACGCCCAAATTGCCGGAATTGCAGAAAGTGTAATGGGTGGGTCAGTCGATGCAGACACCGTGAGCATCCAAGGTTCTCCTGTGATTGACGGAACAGGTACTTGGGTTGGACAACCGGTGACCCCACTGTGGAGTGATATCCAAAGCCAAAGTATTCCGTCTGGCTTTGCCGATGGTGTAGATGATGTTCTCTCCAGTAGCCAAGTGGAATCCTATGTGGAAAATGCCTCCAATCTCAATCTGGCCAACTCCACCACCGTTGGTGGCCAAAGTATCGTAACCAGTGCCACCGTTTTACAACCCAACTGGAGCAATATCCAAGGTAAACCAGCAGGATTTCTCGATGACACCGATAATGTGTTAAGTGCCTCAGAAGTTGAAAGTTACATTGAAGGAACCAGTACTCTGAACTTGCATGCCAACACCCAAATCGGTGGTTCTGCCATCCTTACGCCAAGTTCAAACCTCAACTGGAACAATCTCCAAAATGTTCCCACAGGGCTTGCCGATGGTGATGAACTGGACATCTTAGACGCTAACTGTTCCGCAGGAGAAATTGTCAGTTGGAATGGAAGCGACTGGACTTGTGTATCCGACAATACCCTCACCCCAAGTGAAGTTGGTGGCTACATCACCAACAATGCCTATGACTTAAACGCCAACAGTACCATCGGGGGTGCCACCATCTTGACCGATGTAGACAACACCTTGGTTGGACTGGGAATGTCTTGTCAAGATGGCGATATAGCCCGCTATGATAGTAGTGGTGAATGGTACTGTGATATCGATGTTGATACCGACACACAACTCTCTGAATCAGAAGTGGAAACATTTATCACCAACGGAGCCATCTCCTTAAACAGTGGTACAACCCTCAATGGACAAACCATCGTCACCACCGCAACAGATGCCAACACACAACTCTCTGAATCAGAAGTAGAAGCATTTATCACCAACGGAGCGATTTCATTAAACAGTGGCACAACTCTCAACGGACAAACCATCGTCACCACTGGCACCGATGCAGACACACTGGGGGGATTGAACTGTAGTACCGATGAAATTGCCAAGTACAATGGTACGGCTTGGGTCTGTGCAACCCAGAGTGGTGGTAATGGTACAGGTCTATCCTATGCCGCGATCTATGAAGAGACAGTTACTTCTGCAAGTACACCAACCGCATCCTGTAATGACAACAACGACATCTTATTGTACGGTGGTTGTGACGCTGCTGCTGGCTTAGAAAAGTCATTTCCCGTTAATGCAACTAGTGATGCCAGCGTTTCTGGATGGTCTTGCTATGCTGGAAATACATCGGTGACGGCCTACGCAGTCTGTTTGACACAATAAAGCCAAGAATTCTAGCCATTCAACAATGCCGTACACCAGTACATTACCGTTTATCCAGTTGCGAAAAGTGCTTCACAATCCGTTCAGCCAGTGACTCACCAACACCTTCTACTTGGGTGAGTTCTTCTGGACTGGCAGCCGCAATCGCCTTTACAGAGCCAAAATGTTGCAACAATGCTTTTTTGGTTTTGGAGCCAACCCCTGATACATCATCCAGATCGGAACGAGTGTAATGTTTCTCACGCTGTTTCTTTTGATAGGACACTGCCGTATTGTGGGCTTCATCTCGAATACGTTGTAAAAATAACAAGACAGGGTCGCCTTTTTCCAATTGCACTGGATCAACCAAATCAGGTGAGACAATCCGATCGGGCATCTCCGTATCTCCACGCTTGCGATGGGTTCGAGGTTTAACGACTCCAATGACGTCAACACCAGTGACATCCAATTCATCCAACACTTCCATCGCCACATTCAGTTGCCCTTTTCCACCATCCACAATCAGTAACTGTGGCAATTCCCAACCTTGGTTATTTTTCGACAACCCACGTTTGAAACGGCGATACAATACCTCTCGCATCCCGCCATAATCATCCCCACCTTCGGCTTCTTTGATCAAGAATCGACGATAGGCATGTTTATTTGGCTTGCCATCTTGAAAGACCACCATTGCCGACACTGGCATGGTTCCACCTAAGTGAGAGTTATCAAAACACTCGATCCGAAATGGGGTTTGACGCAGGTTGGCAACCCTTTTGAAGGCCATCAACAAGTTCTTACGTTGGGAGGCTTCATCTTGGACTTGTTTGTACTTGGCACGGGCATTCTTGTGTGCCAGATTCAACTTTTCCAATCGATCACCCCGTTGTGGAACCACAATTTTGACTTGGCGCCCAACCCGTTCAGACAACACTTCTTCTAAAATGTCATGTGAGACTGGTAAAAAAGGAACCACAATTTCATGTGGCGCTTCCATGACGTACCAACCACTCAACAAAGAGCACAACATTTCCTCAGGTGTTTCTTCAATCACATCGTTAAAAGAACGGGTAATGACTGGTCTCATTTCTCCACGTCGATAAGCAGACACCGCATATACACCAACGTGCCCGACTTGTTCAATCCCCCAATAGTCTCGGTCTTTACGTTGGGTGGTCGTTTGCTGACTTTCCGAGAGCAATCGTTCAATTCGTGTGCGTTGCTCATGCACTTCCATCGCGTCTTCAAACCGCTCTTGAAGACTCAAAGCGGTCATTCGAGATGTCATCTTGTCCAACACCTGTTGCTGGTCACCACCTAAAAAAGCCAGTACACGTTCGATTTCAGCACTGTATTCTGCCCCAGAACAGCGCTCAGCGCAAGGGGCCAAACAACGATGTATGTAATATTCCAAACAAGGTCTTTTTTCTCTTTTTAAGGTCTCATCGGAACAAGTACGCAACTGAAAGTTCTTATTAATAATCTCCATCGTATCTCTTGCCGCTGTACTGTCGACATAAGGGCCAAAGTATCGATGGTTTTTACGTGGTTTAGGAAAGCGCGTTAAGGACAAGGCTGGAAAATCGTGCGTCTCATCCAAATGAAAATGCAAAAATGCCCGACCATCGAGCAATTGCACATTGAACTTGGGTTTGTGCTCTTGAATCTGTTTGGCTTCTAAGATGAGGGCTTGCTTTTCGGTTTGGGTAATTGTAAAGTCGATGGTCTTCGATTGATTGAGCAACCTAGAGATCATCCTACGTCCATCTGTTTTACGAATATACTGAAAGATTCGATTGCGCAGATTTTTGGCTTTCCCGATATACAGAATCTTTCCTCTGGCGTTTCGGAAAAAGTAAATGCCGGGCTCTTTGGGGAATCGTTCTGCCTGTTCTCGTAAACTCGGTGTATTGTCTTTTGTCATAGAGCAAAGTGTAGAGCAGAATATTTACGGTGTCAACTCTCGGGTAAAAATATAGTCCGTTTGCAAATCCGTATTGGGAACCCGACGACAAATTGGATTACTTCCCCAGTCTACACACATCATAAACATATCTGCTTCTGTTGGCTCCCACTGTAATGGAGCAATGCCCAACTCAACATTGTCGATATATATGCGTCCTTGTGGTGGTTCGGTAGAAATTTGTACTTGTGGTGAGGCTACTGGATTACCACTTGCAACCTCCTTAGGCGACTCCTTTAAAGGAGTCTCTGAAGACGTCGCTTGTGGATTCAGTAGATAGCCAATACCAAAAATCGCAACGATGGTGATGATCAACAACAATGCCCAAGGAGAACCTTGTCTTTCTTGCTCCGAAAAGTCTCGTATTGACTCACCCAAAACAGCATCAACGTCACCCAACTCTACTTGAGCGTGGGCATATTTCTCATCTCCCAAGGCATTTTCTTCATCCGCCAAATTGTCAAAGGCGGTAGAACCTGTCCACTTGGGTTCTTGCTTGGGCGCAACCTTTACTGATGTTGTACCCACGGCAGGTTCGGAGGTCAATGGTTTAAAGACCCTCGGTTCTTCAAACACTTGATCCATAGATGAAGACTTGGAAACAACGCTCGGTTCATCAAATAAATCATTTACACTACCAGCAAACGATGTATCCTGTGAATGTACATCTTCGATTGATGGGAATTCTATATCCGCCAAGGGCTCCTCAACATCCAATTCCACTTCAGGTATGACTTGACTGGCTTCCAAAGAATCAATCAGATTTTCTGCATCATCGCTCGTCAACAGATTCGAATCTGGTGGTTCCACTATGGCTAATGATGGATGTACCTCAGGTTCGGCTTCAAATACAGCATTGAAATGTTCTGGGGAAATCGGCTCTGGCTCCTCCTCCATTAAAAATGCTATATCCATTCCTACTTCATCGGCCTCATCAATTGTATCACCGGCACCTTCACTATCTTCGTCGTCTTCCACGATAGAGACCAGAGACATGTTGTGAATGGATACAGGAGAACCACCTGACAAAGGAGCGTACACGGATTCTGTTGTGTCTATCTGTACATTCTCCTCTTGTTCATCTTGAGACTCGACAGTTCTGGTATCTACTGGTTCAATCTCACCCCAACTGTCCCCTTCACTCTCGTCTTCCACCGCAATCGAATTGGTACTGTTGACGTTCTGGTTATCCACTTCTGGATGCTGGTTATCCAAAGTAACCTTGATTGTGGATAACGTACTGGGTGGAGTAGATTCAGCGGGTTCTGAGACCTTCAACGCTGTATGATCGACAGCATCTGTATCTTTCTTTTTTTCGGTGTCATTGCTGGATGGATTATCCTCTGCAAATGAGGACATCTCTGGTTCAATTGATTCATCTGATGACAACGTTGGACTATCTATAGAAACCAATTTAGGCTCTACAACATCAACCAATGGTATCTCTGCGGACTGAACGACATCTTCGCTGAGGTTTAGGTCATCCGATAATATAGATTCATCGTCATCCAAGTCTACAACCGTATCCAGAACCGCTTCTGGCTCAACCTCAACATTCTCAACATCCCCATGGTCAGTATCAATAGGAGGCTCAACCACCGTAGTATTTTCAATTTCAGGATTATTCGCTTCTTCATCCACATCTGAAACAAGATCAGACTCTACTTGCTTCTCAGGGAAAAAGACCGTTGGCTTCTCAAGGTGTTCTGATTCAACGGGATTAATCTCCGAAACCTCTTCTACAATCGGTTGTAGAGGTATTTCATCTATCACAACCGCATCGATTGCCACCTCTTTTGGTGACAACAAAGGCATCGACAATCCACCACTCTTGGTACCTTCCATCGCCACCATTCGTCGACGTTGGTGCAATGCTTCTAGATCACTGGGAATCTCCTCGACAATCCCAGCCATTGGTTGTGCCTCATGCTCAGCCTCAGGCAACATCGAGTCTTGATCATCCGTAAAAGCCACCTCTCGTATCGACATCAGACCATTATGTGAACGTGAAGGCTGTTGCACCGGTACTTGAATCGAGGAGATACCTTGAATACTGATCTCTAACCGTTCAGTGGACTCATCAAACTGAAAGTCTTCCCTGAGAGACAAAGAATCAAAAGTTCGTTCCGAAGACTCATCAATACGTCCCGCGGTCTTTTTTCGCTGACGTAAGGCCTCTAATAACAATGCTTGAGTAGAGGAAGATTCATCCACACTGGAGGAAGAAAATAAGTTCCCCCATAAATCTATCGATTCTGAGACATCAGGATTTCTATTTTGGCGACTGACACTGGAAAAGGTTGGCCGAACTTCTTGTAAGCGATGGGGTAAAATCACACTCTCGTCAATATTGCGTTGATTTAATGCCCATGATTTACCCATCTGTTTAACAAAAGCCTCTTCCCACTCAACATGTCGAGCTAGTACGGCGGAGATGCTTTGACGAATGGCGGTAGCCGGTTGTAAACGTAAACGCGCTACATCCTCTTGCAAGCCACGTGTTAATAAAGCAAACAACGGATCTAAGCGTTCTTGGATACCCAATTGCTGAATAACAGAACGCATCTGCCATGAATCTGTAGCAATGGCTGTAGCCTTTGGATCGGGATCAGAAGACAATAAAAGACCTAAAGCTGGACGTACCTCCAATTCACCTAGATCGTTGATACCAATTTTATCCGGATGCAATAAATTATGTGCACGACCGGACTGGTGCAACAAACTCAACATATCCGCAATGTGCCAACCAATACCCACGCAAGCCGTAATCCCAAGTTTAGAACGCATGGTAGACACTGGTATGTCAATGATTCCCGGCATAATAACCGCGATCTGTGCCTCGTCGATTTTCATGACTTGACACTGGGTAAAACCAATTAAACTGGGCAAACTCTGTATTCTACTTTGCAATTCAGCGGAAACCAAGTACACTTCCCCAAGGCGACCATTGCAGTCAGCCAGCCAATACTCGACGTTAGAATCAAACGTGGGTCGTTGCTCTACCAGTGTGACACCAGCAATATTTAATGCTTCAGTGGACATACCACTCCAAAATTGAAATGCGATTCGTTTTTAGGCTAACTGATTTGAGTGAAAACCTCACAATCTCTTGTACAGATAAATTGTCCATTCTAATAAGTTTCTTGCCTATTGTAGGATTTTGCATTAAATTCACCCTAATTTTAGCCTTCACTTGGCTACCCATTTTACCCCCTTTCGATACTGGAACCTTCCATTATTAAGGAGTTCTCATGCAACGTATTCACAACGCCATCAGCCACAAGCGCTGCGTATTTGTAACTGGCGCTAGCATTGTTGGAAGTTCTGCAGAAACTGAAATTGCAAAAAAAGGACTGCATGCGGTTTCGCTCACGACCGAATCTTCTGCAAACATTTTGCCTTTTTCAGCGGAAACCCTTGCTCCAGCAACCGAAAACCAAGGTATCATCGTATTGGTTGAACCGGATTTTAGTGAACCACACCTTGAATCTTTGGCCACCTTTATCACCAGCCAAACCCCCCGTCCCCAACTGTTCATTGTAGCCAAGTTCTACAATCGTTTTTCCATGCCCATGTCATTGATGAACTTGAAGATGACCCACTTCAAACACAACGCAACCAATTTCTTTCGTGGCATTCCCAAATTGGAAATCAAAGAAAAATCGACTGTCTCACCGGCAAAGAAAGCCTCCGTTGCCTTCAAGTTCATTGGTCGAACCGAAGAATTGGATCACCTCAATGGACTCTTGAATACCAAAGGGACACCGATTTGTCTTAAAGGCATTGAAGGTATTGGAAAACGGTACCTCATTGAAGCCGCTTTGGATGCCCAAGCACAAACCGAGAATCCTTGGACCCGTGTACCAGACTTGCACATCAATGATTACCTCCACGTCGATGCCTTGCTGGGAAGACTAGCCCATACCTTTAATGCCTGTGGAGACGATAGACTCTTAAAAGGACTCTCCGGAAAAAAGCGCATCTCAATTGACGAGACACTGGTTTTACTCGAAGATAGTCTCCAAAATGAAAACTTGGCGTCCTATTGCTTCATCATCAGTGGCCTACACAATCGTTTAAACAGTCGCAAAAGTTTCAATGCTTTTGGATTAATGGAAATGGTTTTGCACAAACTCTGGTCCACTGAAACCAACCTCAAACTGGTTTTTCTCACCACTCAATTGCCCAACTCTGCAAATAATCTGCGCACGATGACACTCCGAGGGTTCAATGCCGATGAAGCCAAAGAACTAATCGAAGTATGGCAGGCTCCTACACCTTCTGAAGAAGAATTGGCAACCATCATGAGTCGCACCAAGGGTCATCCCCTAGCACTACGGTTCTTGTTGATCAAAAGTCTCCAAGAAGGGAACTACGGACTGTTAAACGATGATAAGTTTGCCAAAATGAACTCGGTACAAGACTTCCGTCAATTGCGCAAAATGGTCCAAAAGTTAACCAATAAATTAACCAAAGATGAAGTAGGTGCCTTGAAAACAATCGCTGTCTTCAACGCTCCAATTCACGCAAAAGACTTGACCGATATGGGAATCAATCGAAAGATGCGTGCGGCTTTATTGATGGCTGGAATCTTGGAACAAACACCGTCGCAAAGCAATCGTCGCTATTACGCCCATGAACTGGTTCACAGTGTATACAAAACCGAAGACATCTTTGACTACAATATGCTTGAAGACATCGCTGAACGTCAGATGGAGAAGTCCAAAGACAATTCTGCCAAGTTCAATCAAACGAACCCCAATCCCCTATTGGAGCTCGCCTATCTACAAGAAGCCAATGCGATGTTCTGGGCAGCCCGAAAACGCAAACGGATTTGGAAAACACCACTGCCTTGTATCGATGCGATCATTTCTTCAGCTATCGAATTGTCTGGACGTAAACCCAATAAAAAAGTAGACTTTGGACACATCGCCGATCTGCAAATCAAAGATGGTTTACAGATGGCACCCAACCATCCTGAACTACTCTTTTTGGAGGCTAAACGAGCACTGTTCCACAAAGAGAAACGGAAAAATGCGGACAAAATATTTGCAGAACGACGAAACAGAGCGATGATGCCAAAGTTTATTTTGGAAGAAAGCAAACTCCTTTCCGGACGTGCACCTGCCAAAGCCATCGAAGTTCTTCAGGAAGGATTGAAACACTTTGGTGATATTGAAGACATCTGGTTCAAAATGGCAAACCTGTTGAACAAGCAAGGCCAATCAAAAGCCGCTTTGGAAACAGTGAACAAAGCCATTACCTTACACCCAACCTCTCCCGCTTACCACAGTCTACGTGGCGATTTATTGTCCAAAATGGGATCAGCCCACTGGGAAGATGCTAGCGCTGCCCTCGCCAAAGCCAGTGAGTTGTACTCCGGAAATGCACCTTCCAGTCATATCTTACGTGAAATTGATATGCTCACGATGCGCGCTATGGTTGACGTTGACAATCAAGTATCCTTGTTAACCACCGCCAAAGAACAATTGGAATCCAGTTTGACCAAAGAACCGGACAATATTCGTGTACAGGTTGCTCTTGCCGGTATTTTATTGGATCTCGACAGCGAAGATTTCGAAGCCATTGAAGGACTATTAGCCAAAGCCTTGCAAAAACGCGATAACAGCGATGCGCATTTATATAAAGCGCGGTTATTGATTCGTCAAAACAATCTGATCGATGTGGAAAACAATTTGGATCGAGCCTTCAAACTCTCTCGCAACAGTGCTGCCGTCAATTCTGTTCGTGGTGAGTACTACTTGCTCACCGACAACCCTGTATTGGCCTTGAAAGCATTTCAATCAGCCTTGGATGCTTCACCAGCCAACTCTCCACAAGCAGCACAAGCCAAACGCTACGTGGAACAAGTCGCCGCCATTCTAGCCGCCACCGCCAATGTAAATTATGCGGCCATCGGTGAAGACAGCATTAACGTTGTCCCCATGGCAGAAGACAATGCTCGCCCTGCGGCTGTCATTCGCAAACGCAGTTCCACAGATGAATAATCATCAACTGTAACGGCAAAGAAAAAGGGACGTAAGCGTCCCTTTTTTGACTTTAGCCACACAATTACAATTATACCAGTGCTTTCACCATATCAGGAATGCTGTTGTCGTACCGATAGGTGGTTCCACGATGACCACCATCAAACTCTTGATAAATATGAGATATCCCAAGTTCATCGAGGCGTTTGTGTAATTCTCGAGCCCCAAATTGTAGATTGTACTCATCCCATCGACCCACATCAATAAAGCAGTAATCAAGTTCTGATAAAGCCGCTTGATGTCCTTCTTCTTCCAACAGTGTCAAAGGGTCATGCTCCATCCAACGTTCAAAATTTGCCCAGTGAATCTCTCCTGTTTCGATATTAATCGGCAGATCAGCGGGAAATTCACCCTTAACGATCTCTTCTTTGGGGGCATAGGCGGCGGACATACACAATAAATTAAAAGCCGCAAAATCATTGGCTGAAAAGTGACTGCGGGTCCAAAAGTCTGCCAAGAAAGCCAAAGGAGAGCCTGCTTTGTGGAGAGGCATCAGGGCTGCGGTCAATTCACCCACAAATGCAGTTTCAAACCCCATATCACCCGCATGACAAGCAATGGCTTGCACTTGTTCAGGATACTCCATTGCCAACCGCAACGCACCATAGCCTCCCGAAGAACGACCGGTCAAACCCAATTTGCCATTCCACGATACATTCTGTCCAACAAAAGGTACCAACTCACGCATCAAATGGGTGGCGTAGGCACCAATCGCTGGTGAGTCTACAAATTGTGAGCCACCTAAGTAGGTCATACAATCAGGTAACACCGCAATAAAAGGAGGACATTCCCCCTCCGAAATCCAACGGTCACAACGAGTTGCCAAAGAGTGTTCGGTGAGAGTTCGTGACAACATCCCCTCTCCGGTTCCGGCAAAGCCTGCCAAAAACATCACCATGGGATACTGTTGTGTAGGGTCATAATTCGGTGGCGTATAGACCCAAACATCACGACGACTAGGGTCATTCCAAGCGTTTTCCTTGAGGATTTCCGATTCGATTTCAAGACAACGAACTTGCCCTCGCTTTGCCAATTCTAGATTGGGAAACATACGATGTGAACGTTCCATAATTTCTCCTGTACCTGTAATGAGTGTTCTATTCGCGCCAAAATGAAGGATAGAACAAAATTAATGCTGAAAACATTTCCAAACGCCCCACCAACATATTGAATGACAAAAACCATTTGCCAATGTCGGAAATTGCCGAAAAGTTTTGGGTGGGACCAACGGCACCCCAACCGGGCCCAATATTCATCAAAGCCGCAACGACAGCACTGATCGCAGAGGAAAAATCCATCTTATCGACCGCCACCATCACCATACCACCAAACAAAATCAGAAAGATGTTCACAATGAAATAACAGAGTGCCAAGTTGATAATGTTTTGGCTCACCTTCTGCTCATTGACCCGAACGGCAACCACTGACAACGGCTGAAAGAACAATTGCTTAATTGCAGCCACCATAAACTTCCAAATCAACACATAGTGCATGACTTTGATTCCAGAGGAGGTAGACCCAGCACATCCACCAATGAAACAAATCACCACCAGCATCATTTGTGCCAGTTCCGGCCACTGTTCATAATCAGCGGTGGTAAACCCTGTGGTTGTCATCAACGAAATGACTTGAAAGGCACCGTATCGTAAGGAGTCCAACAACCCTGAATAGGTTCCACTTTGCCAAAGCACAAGAGCAACCCCCACAGAAAAGAGACCGGTAATCCAACAGTACCAGCGCAATTCAGTATTGATCAACACCGTCAGCCAATCTTTTCGGTACATTGAATAAAAGAGACTAAACGTGATGCCACCCAAAAACATGAAGATAATGGTAATCCAATCAAAATAGGCTGAATTAAAATGTCCCATACTGGCATTGTAAGTAGAGTATCCCGAGGTAGAAACGGTACCAAAGGCATGACAGGTGGCATCAAACAAGGACATCCCACCCAACATATACAGAAGGATTTGGGCGATGTTTAACACTGAATAAATAACCCATAAAATGTTAATGGCATCCCTGTTTCTCGAGGTAAACCTCTCTCCAGTGATCACTTGTCCCGGACTAGATTCGGCTTTGAACAGACGAGCTCCACCCATTCCATGAGGCAGCAATAACACCGCAAAGGTAATAAACCCCATCCCGCCCAAGAAGTGGGTCTCAGAGCGCCACAATAACAATCCGTGAGGAACCGATTCTATGTCGTTTAAAATCGTGGCACCGGTGGTGGTATAACCAGACATCATCTCTAAAAAGGCATCGGTAAATGATGGGATCGAACCGTCCAAAACAAATGGGAGTGCTGAAAGAGCCGAAATTACAACCCAACCAAAGGTGGTGATCAAAAAAGCCTCGCGTACTTGCAAATTGTCTACTTTTTTGAACAGAAACCGCAAGACGAATCCCAAAAACAAAGCGATCCCTGAGGAAATCAACAATGGAACCAAGTCTTTTTCACCATAGATCAAAGAGCAGACAATCGGTAAAACCATGGCACCACCAGTGATCAACAACAGGTTGGCAAAGACAAAACCAATGTTGCGGATACTTTTCCAGAGACTAGACCTACCCAAGCGTAGAAATGTTTGTTGTAGTGCGCTCATTTGAGAAACAACCTCTGTAAATCACCCAACGAATTATCCGCACACACACTAATGACGCGCTCTCCAGGTTGAATATGCATATTGCCAGAAGCAATGACCCATTGTTCACCACGGCGAATGGCACCAATCAGAAAATCACCTTCAAAACCACGAAAGTCAGCGATTTTTTGCTTGGTAATGGCTGCACCTTCATCGGCCAGTAATTCAACGATTTCAGCCTCACACCCATGAAGGTGCTGTACCGACAAAACGTGACCTCGTCGCAAATATCGCATCACCTCATTGGCTGCCAGTGTTTTGTCGTTGACGGCAAAATCCGTTCCCAAGGCAGCCGCCAACATCGCATACTCTTCTCGTTTGATCAAGGCGATCGTTCTTTCTTGTTCAGCAAATTCTGGACGATGGGTCTTGATGAGATGCTTTGCCAATACAGTCACCAAAATATTGGTATCGTTATCAGTAGTCGAAGCCACAATAGTGTCCATTTTCAAGAGTCCAGCAGTCATCAAGGTCTCTTTGTCGGCTCCATCCCCCAACAAAACCGTTGTGTTTCGCAATTTGAAACTCAGATTTTCGGCTTTGTCTTCATGGTTTTCAATCAACCGCACGTTGTAATCATCTTGCAACAATTCAGCGACCCTTGAACCCACCAAGCCACCACCAACAATCAACACGTTGCGCTTATACCGTTCGGTATAATCAACATATTCCAATAAGTACTTAACGTTTTCTTTGTTGATCAAAACAAAGAGGTGATCTCCCGGTTCTAGTTTGAAACTACCGTTGGGGATGATGGTCTGAATATCACGGGTAACACCCACAATCTGAAATGGAAAACGGTCATATTTCTTGGCCAAATCTGCGACCACCATGTGGGCAAATGCCGATTGTCGTTGCACATGGATAGCAATCACTTGCAACTGTCCATCACCCACATCAACAATCACATTGCCTGCCCGCATTTTACAAAGTCGTACCACTTCTTGAGCTGCCAACTCTTCTGGACGTATCAGGTGATTGATACCCAAGTGTGTCTGCTGCAACATCGCATCTCCAGACCACATATCAATCGTACTGTTACGAACCACTTTGTATTCGATGTTGAACTGCTGAGCGAGCATTGCCGCCACCAGATTTACCGCATCATCATTGGTCACACAAACCACATAGTCATTGTCGGAAGCGGATGCCTTATTCCAAATTCGAAAATCGGTGGCGTCTCCCTCAACCAATCGAGCATCCAACTCCCGTTGCCCACGCTCAATCAGCAAAGGGTCCTTTTCAATCACGGTCACTTGGTGACCCTCTTGCGATAGCCGTTTGGTCAGGTAAAAACCCAAACCACCCAATCCAAGCAACAAAATATTCTCTGATTTTTTCACTTTACACCCCAAAATTGTGGGAATTGATGATCTCAATCTAATCAACGGGATACAGAGTGGCAATTGATGTGTTGACAAGATGCCATCGATAATCACTCATCACCAATGGAGATTCTATGTTTTGGTGGATCGGATTGGTATTTGCCATGCCCACAAATTTCATTACACCCAATGGGGTACAGTATAACCGCGTACAAGAAAACACCTCTTTTCAGCAATGGATTGCCTCTTTACCAACCAGTACGATTCCAACAGAATCCAATGCGGCACAGGCTTTTTGGATCAATGCGTACAATGGACTCACTATCGATGCTGTCTCTAGCGGTTACCCTATTGACAGCATTCGCTCGTTGGATAATGGTCAGATTTGGACAACCCGAAAGTTTATGGTGGGTGGAACAACCGTGACCCTTGATGAAATCGAAAAAGTGCATCTTGCCAAATTCAAAGACCCTCGTCATCACGCTGCCTTAAACTGTGCCGCTAAGGGGTGCCCTGTGCTCTCCACCACGCCGTACACAGGAGCTGGATTGGATTCTCAACTAACTCTCGCCAGTCAACAATGGATCTCCACAAATGCTTTCCGTTGGGAGGATGGGTGGTTTACCAACAGTTTGCACCTCAGCAAAATCTTTGATTGGTATGCCAGTGACTTTCCTTGTGACCCAAGTATTGAGGTGCCAGAACACCTTCCGAAACAATACTGCGGTGTGATTCAATTTATTGTGCAGTATGCTCCGACTGATCAAACTCAGTTACTGGACAAGAGCTATTCCATTGAATGGATCGAATACGACTGGTCGTTAAACGATGTACAATAGCCACAGCCACCTTGTAACGATCATGATCACACTTCAACAGTTCTCACCAAAACTGAACACATGTGAGAGACCATTTGAAATGCTGAAACATGTGAGAGACCATTTAGTTCAGAAACATGTGGTAGACCATTTAGTTTAAGAAGCATGTTGTAAGACCACCTGCAACAATTCTTTACCATACTTGTTAACCCGATGGGGTCCCATTCCTGAGATTTCCAACAATTGGTCTTTGGTGGTTGGTTGGTAGGCACACAAGTCGTGTAACATCTGGTCACTGGCGACATTGTACGCACGCACTCGGTATTGTTTGGCGAGTTCACTACGACAAGAACGAAGGGCTTCGAACAATAGATCGATGGTCTTGGTTTCGATTTTGGGTTTGTTGGCATGTTTGGACTTTTTGGATTTGCTTTCAGCCTGTTTTTGGCGCCGAATATTAAATACGTCCAAGTGAAAATCGCGTTTTTTGCCCTGCATGATCATCCGACCCAACTCATTCATTCCATATTCTTTGTAGGTGATCTGGCGATTGTTGATTTCACGGGTGACATAGCGTTCATCCAAAGCCTGAATATGAAATAGATCGTCGAGCAATTTCATCAACATTTTCTTGGGCGAATTGGACAAAATACCAAAGGTCGTCAGTTTATCAAATCCGAACCGTCCAATGCGCTTGGCATCCCCTGCCAACATCTCAACGATCCAATTGGGCGAAAAGTGGGTACTGGCAAACCATTTACCTTCGGCGTGCTCAATCATTCGAGCAAGTCCCGCCAAGGTTTTGCGAACCAACAATAGTTCCTCATCGTTGACCATCGAGATCGAGATTTCTCCACGTTCAGCGGATGCCCGTTTTTGACATTGATCACAAGTACCACAAGATTCCCACGGTGCTTGTTGACCAAAATATTCAATCAAATAACGACGACGACATTGTGCACGGGCGTAACTGCGCATTAAATCCACTTTTTTGAGCTCAAATTCTCGACGAGCCAGTATCTTCTGTTCGTCAATGTTGAGATGTGGATTGAGAGTCAACAGCTCCACTCCCCCCATTCTGTCAGGTGCTTCCCAGTGGATGTAGCCTTGTTCATGCAATGCTCGCATCACACTCATGTATTGTTCTCGATTCATGTCCAATCGTTCGGCTTGTTCTTCGGGAGATAAGGCAAATGTGGTGGTAGTATCATCACCAATACGCTCCACAAATGAACGATAGACCATGCCGCGGTACCCCATCAATTGTCGTGGTGGTTTAATGCCCGTCATCCGCAATCGCCCAGTCCGTTCCGATGAATGTATCCGACGTATGTACCCCTCGCGTTGCAAAGCGTATAAACAAGAACCCGCCGTACGATCAGACCCTTTATCGGGTAATGCTTTGGCCAGTTCGTCCAGTTTAATCCACACTGGATTGCTTTCTTGCTCTCGTAAAGCCTGCCACACCGATTCAATGTCTCGCTTATCTGGGTGTGCCGATTTAATAAAGAACTCGTGAACCTGCCGATCGACATCTCGGTAAAGCAACACCACTTTGGATGGTTTTCCATCGCGACCAGCACGACCGATCTCTTGGTAATACCCTTCAATGGTGCTGGAAAAATCCCAATGAATAATGCAACGGACATCTTCTTTGTCCACACCCATTCCAAAGGCATTGGTTGCAACCACAATTTCACACTGGTTGTTCATGAAGGCTTCTTGTACCGCAATGCGTTCATTCATTTGCATTCCGCCGTGATACATCCCTGCTTGTAAACCGAGTTCACGCATTTTTGCGGTCACCATCTCCACATTTTTTCGGGTGGCACAATAAACGAGGGTTGGCCCATCACCACAGTTGTCAACCAATGCTTGAATCTTGTCGCGATCTTTTGGGGTATTGACGACATGTAAAATCAAATTGTCCCGATCAAAGCCAAAGATAAAACGCTTGGCCGCAGGAATTCCCAGCGTATTCATGATGTCGGCTTGAACTTCGGGAGTTGCAGTAGCGGTGAGTGCAATTGTTGGAACGTGTCCCAAGGAGCGACGTACTTTACCCAAGCGCAAATAATCTGGGCGGAAGTCGTGCCCCCATTGTGACAAACAGTGTGCCTCATCAATCGCCAACAAGCGAATATCAACCGATTTCATTTGGTCGATAAACTCAGGGGTGAATCGTTCTGGGGCAACGTATAGCAATTCCCATTCCCCATTTTGGACCTGTCGGATACGGGTGCGTCTTTCTGAGGTGCTGATCGAGGAATTAATGAAGGTGGCACGGATCCCTTTTTCCAACAAGGCATCCACTTGGTCTTTCATCAAAGCCAGCAATGGAGACACCACAATGGTAAAACCACGAGCCAATGCAGGCAACTGATAGCAAAGTGACTTACCAGCACCCGTTGGCATCACCACCAGTCCATCTAATCCTTGGGATACGTGTCGTACAATCTCCAGTTGGCGACCACGAAACCCAGGAAAGCCGAAGCGTTCTAGAAGGACTTTGTGCAACATCTCATCAATGGGACTCATGGAGGTGTTGCTATCGGATGTTTGTTGAGGAGAGTTCATAAGTGGTATAACAAAAGGAAAATCGGTATTCGGACTTTATTTATACTATAATCAAAAGTCTTTTACATTGTACAGGTCATTTTTTGACCTCTCTATTGCATAATACACACACATCTGTATCTGTCAAGATCCTTCCCCGACGATGAACCACCCCTCTGCTGTTCGATGCCACTCTTGTTTTTGCTCCGTGTTGTCGACTTTGTAGCCATTGAGAACTTGTTCTATTTGTACGTAAACCGTTCCCGTACGCCAAACCTTGGTATCGGGAGTGATCTCAAAATCATCGGCAATGGGTGCCAATTCAGCATGCAACACTTTGATATCAATGTATTGACCAGAGACGTAACTGTTGAGAAACCGTGCACGTTCCAAAGGGTCCTCGATGTATTGTGAGGAGCGTCCCAATTCTCCCCAGCGAACACCCAACCAATATTCTTCGGCTGCCTCAAACAACACTTGTTGCTCTTTGACATCCATTCGCCATGGTTCCGAATCTACTTTGGGACACCCCACTGCCAACCACCACATTCTGCACTCCTCGTTGAACTGTACAACTCTTTTCTCTTTAATACGATTGTACACCACACGACATCTGTTTAATCGGTCATCGATCAACAATCTTGGTGAATATCCATTTCAACAAATTAATCTGCTCTTTCAACTTTGCCGACCCAACCAATATCGCTGTGGGTTTACAAGCGAAAGCAACCCTCTACCGTTCTGATACTTCAGTTGTGGGTTTATTGGCATCAAGTGATCTCACTCTAGACAGTGGTGGATCTTCCCTCATTGCCCTGTGGAATTTCAGTGGCGAGAAACTGTCGGGCTGGTTTAATGCTGGTACCATGATTGACAACACAATATTTGATCTCACACCGATAGTACTGGTGGGGACAGGTACCGAAGTTGCCGATGGACACAGTCTTTACGTGGAAACTGGATGGTCTGTCACCCCCTTCATCAGTGCTGGATATTGTCGTTCCTTTGGGACCTATCAATTAGATCTCTTTGGCGTTGGCAGATATACCTCTTTGGCAAACTGGCTTGGGTATCTCTTGGAAAATTCGATAGGGCACGGATAGCGACCTCCTGTGGTAAACGTGATACATTTTCAATATGCGATTCTTGCTTGGATTTATTGTTGGTTTCTGTTGCCTGACTGGTTGTCGTCACCAAGTCGAAATCAACAGTACACCCTATGGTGCCGATGTATACTGGAATGGCAATAATATTGGCAAAACCCCCTTTGAACACACCTTTTGGTGGTATCCGACTCGAAAGTTGTCGGTAACGGTTCAATACTTTGGCTATCGAAGCAGTGTCTTGGATGTGCACCGTTCGATCTCTCCGTTGGTGATTGCCGATGACATCATTCACTTTCGTTGGCTGAAATTAGTGGGAACCAACTCTCGTACTACCTTTCACGCGGTGATGGTTCCTGAACACGGTCCTGCTGGGACTTGGACACCAGAAGACGCTCAGTCTTTTCAATAATTGGAGCGTAGCGACCCTAGCAATTGTTCCAAACCTCTCCACGGTAGCACCACACACTCTTTGCGAGCAGGCGCCTGTTGTAATGGTTCAAATATCCGTACTGCTGAAGATGCAGTTTCTCCACGCAATACCTTCTCTAATTCTGACTGAAACTGTTGAATAACTTCTTGGGCAGATGCTATCGGTTGTTGAACAATCTGTGCCGATAACCAAGATGCACTGGCCTTACACAGAATACAACCTTTGGTCTGATGGACAAGTTGATCAATCTGTTGCCCCTCTACAAGGACATACCAATCGATGCGATCCCCACAAATTGGATTGCTGACTCGGATCTGACCAGTGTATTCCATTGATTCATCAACGGCTTGAGGGCTTTTCGACCAGCGTAAAATCTCTGCTGAATACAGTGTCACCATTCCCCCAATCTATTAATAATTCTGCCAATAGCCGCAATAAAAACATCACACTCATCTATCGTATTCAAAAAAGACAACGACAAACGCGTGCTGACTTCATATTCGCCTAAAAGTGAACTATGCAGTGGTTGAGCGCAATGATGACCTGTTCGAACCACAATACCTTCTAAGTCCAACAAAGTACCAATATCATGAGGATGTAGACCATCCACAACGATTGAAAACAAAGGAATATCTGGCTGGGCACACAACCGACGCACTTGCGATAGACTAGCCAACCTAGTAGACAAGTACGATGATAACCTTCGTTCCTGCTGTTGAATTACCTCCCATCCGATATCTTCAATCCACTGACAAGCACGAGCCAATCCGACCACGCTAGGAACATTTAGGGTCCCTGCCTCAAATCGACGAGGGTGAGGTTGTAAACGGTGACGGCTAGTCGAAATCTCCTCAACAATACCACCACCCAACAATCGCGGTTGCCAATCCACCATCCAATCTGGGGTTACCCACAAAACACCCACACCATTTGGGGCAAAAAGTTTGTGCCCACCAAAAACAAGAGCATCCACACCCAAACGATGGACATCTATCGGTAGGTGAGCCACCGCTTGCGCCGCATCCACCACCACTCTCACCCGATACTTCTTGGCCATGGCAACTATCGCTTCCATCGGTTGTCGGGTACCCAACACATTGGAAACCAGAGAGCACACCACCACAGTCACCGAAGCCTCTTGCAACAATCGCTCTAATGCCTGCAAATCCACACGTCCATGCTGATCAAGTGCGAGTGTTTCCAGCCGAGCACCAGAGTCTTGAGTAACCTTTTGCCAAGGAAGCCAGTTTGCATGGTGTTCGAGCAAACTCAGCACCACCATCTCATCCTTCTGCAAACAGGACCCAACATTGTCGGCTATCAAATTCAGACCT
>CAKZLX010000537.1 GCA_937127265.1 uncultured Pseudomonadota bacterium | reverse complement strand
CCTTCGCAGAGTTGATAGACTTAATTGCCTTGCGAGGACTTGAGATAGGGTTGATAACCAACGGAATAAAACTGAAGGACTTCAATGGACGAAAATCTTATCCAACTTTACCACCTGAGCAACTTGATAAGCTCACTTGGCTGCGAATATCACTTGCCGGATGGGACCATGGAACAGATTGTTTTACACAATCAACTTACAAAAAATGTCGCTAAGAACATTGAGTTTTTTGGTAACCCGACAAGGTCTCTTCCCGTTGACTGATAACTAACCTTGATTTTATCAATTACCATTTCACCATTTGGATCTTCTAAAATTTCAAATGGTATCAAACTTAACGGACCATCTGGAGAGATAAACAGATACTGATAACGCGACAGGTCTGGCACTATTGAGGCTATCAGTTTTTGATACAACATTTTGCCAAAAGTTGCACTTCGAGTTTGACGAAACACTTGCAATTGCTTCTGCAAAGAGTCAACACTATCTATTCGGGCACTTTTAATCTCCCCTTGCTTGTTCAAAGCAAACACACCAATCGTCTCTTCATCGTTATCATATAGCACAAAATCTAAAAATAGGCTCTCTTCTGGCATTGCACGTATAACGTCTTCAATCATTGGGGGCTGAAGGAGAGAATACAAGTCCTTATGCTGAAAAGACAGTTCCTGCTCCACCTTTTGAATCTGATCTCGTAGCCTTCTCAATTGCTGTTGTGTTTTCAGGAGATCGTTGGGATCAGAGTTTTGTACCAAACCTGCCTCTTGCCGACGTAATTGTTGCAAATCAAGTATACGTTCTTGATGCAGTGCTGATTGTTGGTTCGAAGCCAACATTTGCACTTGTGATTGCATAATTCGTCCTTTACGACGCAACGAAGTTTCCATAGCCAGCCGTGCAGATTGGTATTGAAATTCTGAAGGATATACTTCCAATGCGGCATAGTATACAAAATCGGCTGACTCACGAATAATAGCGGTTACCCCACGTAACGTTTCCTCTGCACCAAATAAATTGGCGCGCAGAAACTCCTCCTCTCCTTCCAATTGCAGCCGCATAGAAGCCAACATCTTGTCCCACTTTTCTTTGTGATGATAGACCCCCACCAAATTTGACAATAGAGTATAGGCTTGATTGATACTAGTACTGTCTCCCCACAACTGACCAATGGCCTCTACGCTCTCTAACAAGAGTGTTTCTGCTTGATCGACTTGATCATGTTCAAATAATACCGTTGCCAAATTGTTCGCTAAACGAATGGTGTCAGGGTGACCAATCCCATAAATTGTTTTGGCATGCTCATACAATTCCTGTCTGATGGCGATGGCTTGATCATGGCGTCTTTGTACCGAATAAATCTCACCAAGAGTTTCTAGTAAACTCATCGTTGGAGATGCATTTACACCAAGGCTTTGGCGACTTTGTTGAAGAGCTTTTAAAACAACCTGTTCAGCATCTTCATAGCGTTTCTCTGCCAGATACACATGAGCCAAATTATTCTGTACGATATATACCGCGTAATCATCTTCTTCCAGAACCTCTTTACTAATCTCGACAATCAACTCGGTCTGCGACAACCATCTATCGAACCGACCTTGATTCTTGTACACCAACGCCAAATTACTTCTCAACCGCAATTGTTCCCGTGGGGACAATATACCCCGATGAGTAGGATCTAACAGAAATGTATACTCTTGTTCTGCATCACTATACCGCCCTTGTTCTGCATATACCATCGCCAGACGACTATGTATCCATAGAACCTCGGCACTGTCTTTACCATACAA
This sequence comes from uncultured Pseudomonadota bacterium, assembly GCA_937127265.1. Taxonomy (GTDB): domain Bacteria; phylum Myxococcota_A; class UBA796; order UBA796; family UBA796; genus CAJWHX01. The sequence goes on along the minus strand of CAKZLX010000537.1, from coordinate 1,495 downwards.
CACCAACAAAGCTTTTCGTTGTTGTAAATAGGTTTCAATGGCTTGATCATATTTACCGAGAAAGTTTTGAAGGTCTCCTAAATTTGCCATTACTTCAATAGTCTCAACATGATTATCGCCATAGACTTGTCGATGTTTCACCAAAGCATCTTGATACAAAGATTCTGCCTCTGTATAATCCTCGAGTAACTCATTGAGATAAGCAAGATTATGGAGTATAAAAATAGTTTCCGGATGTTCAGGTCCCAAGTGTCGGAGATACACCTCATACAGTCTACGATTAAGGGGTTCCGCCTCAGTGAATTGTTCTCGATCCTCATAAAAAAACGATAAATTTTCTAAGCCAATCACAGTATCTGGATGCTCTGCCCCAAGTACTGACAAACTACGTTGATAAGCCTCCAAATAGAGTGACTCCGCCTTAGCAAATTGCCCAGATTGTTCATAGGCAATCGCCAAACTATTCATAGTGTCCAATGTCTTAGGGTGATCTTCTCCCAATCGTTCCATGCGGTTATCCAAACGACGTTCGTACATTCTTCGCTGGACATCTACAACTGAATATCGACATCCAACCAACCACAGCAATATCATCATGGTTACAACCCCAAATCCAAATTTCGCTCCCAAAAGCAATGCCAACACCAAGCAGCAGCATTGGATTCTAGCACACAAAGATCATTCTCTTCCAAAATAAAATCCGTCAATGCTACATCAGACACATTACAAATCAAATATTCACTGTAGTCACCTCGACCATACAAATACTCCGTACCATCGTGGGTACGATGAAGGGTATCAAAGTCATCATCAGCCATAAATGGAACCTTTTGAATTTCCATTGTGATACATGGAGACGAGCGCCTTAACAAAATCATACTCACCCCTTCCATATCCCCATTTAGACTTGAAGTTTCCAGTGAAGACATATATATTTACATTGTACACTGGGAACTATAACTACTTAGAAATCCCATTTAAAATATCGTTGCCCACTCACGATAAGCAATTAGACATATTGATTCCAAGTAAAACTAACCTTATTGAGGTCACACATGCTTATTCGCTCTCTAATTTTTCTTACCGGTATTGGTTGCGTAAAAGCACCGCCATCATGGACGATCAGCCCACCGACAGAATGTGCTGTTGGATCTCAAAGTATCAACGCCATTGTTGACATTGAATTTGCGACCAATGCCGCCGCAATGCAGGCACGTAGAGCATTGGCAGAGCAAGACCAAGCAGGTCAAAAGGCCGAAGACATGCAAGCAGTTTCCAGTGAGGTCAAAAAAGTCAAAGTCCGTGACGATGTGGTCTACGCATTGGTTTGCCAAACCAAATAAATGTCTAAAAAAATATTAAAATGCGTCTCGCTATTTGATGTTATGAATACATTTATAACACAATTATGGAATACCATTTCATACCTAATTTATATCATCGGAGTATCTCATCATGTTTTTTTCCCTATTGCTAATCGCTTGTGGTCCCAAAA
>CAKZLX010000536.1 GCA_937127265.1 uncultured Pseudomonadota bacterium | reverse complement strand
CGGATATTCGGTGACCTTCATGCAAGAACCAACCAATGGTATCTCCCAATCTGATTTGGCTGGATATCATGTGGCTATCTTTTCCAATCCTGGCTATCCACCGGATGATGATGCCACAATTGATGCCTTGTATTCATTTTCTCGACAAGGGTACGGTGTGATCTTGCAAGGTGATGACATGACGCGGACCTCCAACCCCAATATGGAAGCGATGACCCGACTGATTGGGGTTGATAATGGTGGCAGTTATTATGGTATCAACATCGATAACAATGCTGGAGATGCCTATTCGGTGCGGTTGGTGCCCTACAACGTATTAAACACTGATATTACCCTGATTGATTTTCCCTATGGAAACGACATCGACAGCACCACCTTGGCTTCAAGCAGTATCTATGTAGCGGCCTGGGCAACGATTGCGGGGACTGGACACCCAGAAAAACCAGTGATTACAGCCTATTCTCCCAGTCAAACCGTTTTTCAATAACGGATGAAGTTCAATAAAATCTAAAATACGTTTCAAAATTTATACGAATGGGGTAAACTGGGGTACCCTTAAATGTTTATTGTGACCAAGGAGACAACAATGAAAACAATGGCATCTATTTTGGCGATGAGTATCGCTTTCATGGCTTGTGGTGAAAAAACAGAAGATACCGCCACTACCGAAGATACAACCGATACTGAAGTGACTGACACCGAAGACACCAGTACCGAAGATACAAGCACTGAAGAAGCTGATTTGGCCAATGGTCAAAGCGTACATGATTCAATTTGTATGGCTTGTCACAGTAGTAATGCAAACATGGAAAATAATACCCCCAACCTAAGCGATAGCGAGTTGGAAGGCGTCATTCAAAATGGTTCCGGTTCGATGCCTGGTCAAGGTTTGAGCGACACTGATTTACGTGATGTCATTGCTTACTTGCGTGACACTTACGGCGGTTAATCATCTGTCTTGTGTATGTCCGGTGTTTTACCGAGATATCAACACGGTAGTCTGCGTATTATAGATACACTCACTACCGTGTTTTCGTTTTTTGTGTATTGTTGATGTGATGAGGTTTTAAATGCTTACCATTCTATTGTTTACGGCGTGTAATCCTGTTGATAAATCGGACTCTGGAGAAGATACACCTGTAGAACGGGCATCTTGTGAAGTACCCTTGCCGGTGATTGATTGGTCAGACAGTGGTATGCCCACCGAGGGTTTGGAAGGTGTGGAAGATGAACTGGCGTTGCTTGACCTGTCTCAATTGTCGGACCCCGTTGATATTAGCGAACTATTGCCCTTGTTTCGTGGACTGATTGCCTATGCCTTAGAGATAGCACCTGCAGATTTACCCAATGAACTGAGTCATCAACAGGCTTTACAAGTCGGAAAACTGGGGGAGGTGGTTCTAGCCAGTGTACTGTTAGGGCAAGAAGATGGATCGGGGATGGATGTCAGTTTCTTTCGTCGAGGCTTTCATCACTACTATACTTGCTCACGGGCTTTTCCAACCACACTAGAAGGCTTACAAGAAGTCTATGGTAGCTACAATTCTGCACAAGGTACGATTGTTGATTCGATTGCCAAGTGTGGAGACCGCAATCTGTTGACAGTGGGAACCGATGTGTTTGTCGCCGAATCCTTGGTTGATGGGGTGGTACGGGAAACGGAGGTGTTGTTGCGCAATCAACGTACCGATGGTCAGTTGGAGTTTTTAGTCTACGATGCCAACGGTCATCTCACTAACCGTACCCAATTTCCAACGGTGGGTAATGGTCCACATGTAGTCACCTCATCTCCCTATGCTTGTATGACCTGTCATCTCAATGCGGATACCACGCCAACGACTTGGGGGTATGATGTATTGATGCCGGCAACGGGACCTTGTATGTAGGGTGTGTACATGTTGTTGTGGAGATGATTGTGATGCTCAACTGGTTAGACGGTGAACATTGGTTTTCGCGCCGAATAACATGATTACGTTCAATGAAATGGTTAAAAGAAAATCGGTTTCAATCGTGATTTCCAATGCGCTCACATAGGTCAACGGTGCGAGGTTTATCGCGTTCATTTCTGAAGGTGAAATCTTTGAACATCAAGTAAGAAAATCATACTGTAGAGTGTACAGGCAGACGATTATCAGACAGGAGTCTTGTGATGACAACCCTATTCGTTGAACAACTTTGGAATCATGATGTTCTTCAGCCCTTGCGCGAATCATGTGTCAATGGCGACATAGTGGAAGCGAATATCTTTCTGATGGTGAATGAACTTCTGTGTACCATGGAAGAGTTTCAAGGCCGGTCCGAAGCCGATAGAAAACGGTATGCGGGTATACTGACTGGTCGTCTCAAAAGGTTGATTCCGGTAGTTGTGTCCTCATCGCAAGACGCAGTATTGGATATAGATGCACTGCCCAGCCCGTTGTATCAGATCTTGCAGTTATACCACAATGAGTCCAACGGCTTCCGAAAGGTACATCGGTTAATCGATCTGTTTGAGTGGAGTATCAAGTGGCATACCGTACTGGTGATGTCCGACCTTCTTCAGGAGGCTGATATATCCGATGAGATGAAGGTGCTCTTTTCTTCAGGTCTTCGGGTCCCTTCTTTGGGGGTGTGGATGCATTTCTTTCGCGCCTCGATGGCAGCATTGAACAGCCCTTCTTTTCCGTGGACAGAATGGGAATGTCTGCTCGAATTGGAACGGAAACACCAGATCGTCCATTTCCGAAATGGGTATGCCCATGGTGCCACGCCTTCTGACGAGGATTGTGAAAAAGACTGTAAGCGTCTCTTTCCTGTGTTGCAAAAGATGATGGCCTCTCCCATCTTTTCAAAGCTCCAAATGGTATATGCGGACAATGGAACCACCTATCGCTGGATTGCAGACAAGAAAATTCCTTCTGCACTATCCATTCCAGAAGGGCAGGTGTGTGTCGTCCACCGTGATCAGCCAGATAAGGTGGTGTTGCCATTGTGGCCCATCGGGTTGGCTTCGGTTGACCCCAAGAATCCAGGACGAGGCAGGCAGTTCTTTTACTTCAATGCCCTCAAAAACAAATCCATTGAGCAGCTCAACTATGCTTGGGGCTTGCATTTTCGAGACAAGTCTTTGTGGGAGTCATTTCATGAAGTCATTCCGATCGCAGAGTGGAAAAAGGTCTCCAATCCGGAACTGGATATCTTTCGTGAGAGGGTAGAAGCGCTCACAGAAGTGTTTAAAGGCCGCATCCTCGAAAAAGAACGACTCAGAGAATTTTGTCTGCATGGGCATGGAAACCAGATGGTGTGGGGTCCACCCGGTATCGGAAAGTCAGCCCTCTTGGCACAGGTATTCAAGGAATGCCGTGGAGGGGTGGATGCCGATGGCGTACAACTCGAAGACAGCTATCCCACCATTATTCCGTATTTTATTCGCCGAGGAACCGAACCCGCACTTCCCGAAAAGTTTCTTCGCTATCTCTGTCAGCAGCTCGACAGTGTCTATGGTCTCAAGGGAATGGGCATGGGGAATGGTACCCAAGAACTTTCCGACTCCCTTCAGGTTCGTCTACAAGCCATCTCCGAGCAGGATGCCCCTCAGAAGCTGGTGCTCTTTGTGGATGGTCTCGATGAGGGGATTGAGAAAACAATCAGCATTTTGCGTTTCATTCCAACCTCCAAATCGTGGCTGTCGGTGTTGTGTGCTTCCCGGCAAGTACCGGAGGTAGAGACTTGGTATCATCAGAGGGACAGTCGACAGGAGTTCGCCGTCCAGCCACTTTCGGCCAACGATATCCGAGCCTTGCTTTATGAAGTGGTGGATAAATACGATGAGGGGCTGAGCAGAGAATACATCGAAGCGGTAGAAAAAGTGTCGTCTGGGAATCCCCTGTACCTAAAACTGTTGTGTGATCAGCTGTATGCGGGGGTACGTAGCGTCGGTGCTGTGGAAGACCTGCCCAAAGAGATGTCTGATTTGTACAAAGAGGTACTGCATCGAGTCACAGAGGGCGGCCGCAACGAGAATGCCTATCGATTGCTGCTACTGTTGACAGAAACCAAAGCCTCGCTTCCAGTGGAGGTGGTCTCCGATTTGTTGGATATTTCTGAAATGGCTGCCCAGTCTGCACTGGATGATTGTATGGAACTGCTGTTTGAGGACCCTATCACGCCAGATGTCTTGGATTATCAGTTGTTTCATGAATCTCTGCGTACCTACATGCGAGAGACCAAGGTCAAAGATACCCGCAGAATGGCGACTCACGTCACGGATGTGTGCTACGGCTGGCAACGCCTCGAAGGCCATACCCTGCGCTATGCCTTGGAGTTCCTTGCCGGGCACCTACACGATCGCAAGGACGCTGAACGCATTTGGCGACTCCTCAACGATGAATCCTTTCGCAAAGAGCAGATCCGAGTGAGCCGACAATTTGCATTCTCCTATGAATCCATGTTGATTGGACTCAAGACCTACATCG
>CAKZLX010000535.1 GCA_937127265.1 uncultured Pseudomonadota bacterium | reverse complement strand
TTCCAAAGAAGATAAACGGGCTTTGAGTTGGGTGAACCGATATCGCTGTTGGGTATTGCGGATTGGATTGGTCATGATATCGCGAATCAGTCGTTTTAAGTCTTCCAATTCTTTTAAGGGTTCAAAGCGTTCAATGCCATTGAAATACTTTTCATAGGCCACTTTGATACGAAAAATACTGCGTTCAATTTCATCGAGTTTACTGTTGAGTCCCAAGTCCTTTTTGTCTCTTTTTGCCATTTTGGTGTTCCTACGGGTTCGATTGATTACTCTTTTGCACTATATTTCCCACAATTGCGCCAAATGATACATACTTGCCACGTGATTAGTATACCATGCTGTGGGGTTTGTGTGTTAAGTAGCAGTATCTCATTTGGATTGGACTTCAATAATTATGGAGAAAAGATGACCACAAGCAGCAACCACAAAGACTTCATTGAAAATGAAATCCTCAGAAGAGTGGCTAAACCATCGCAATATCTAGGAACCGAACTCAATTCAGTTCACAAAGGCAAAGACAACGTGGATTTTCGTTTTGCTTTGGTCTTTCCCGATATGTATGAAGTCGGTTTGGGCAATCTGGGACTCCATATTTTGTACGCCATTTTAAACAAACATGCCGATGTGTGGGCTGAACGAGCCTATGCACCGGGAATGGATATGGAAGCCGAATTGCGCAAGCACAACATTCCGTTGTTTGCTCTTGAATCGAAGGATTCTTTGGGAGACTTTGATGGTTTAGGTTTCACCTTGCAGTCTGAACTGACCTATACCAACATATTGAACATTCTGGACATGTCCAATATCCCTTTGCGAACTGCTGATCGTGATGAAGAACACCCGTTGACATTTTGTGGTGGCCCGGCGGTATTCAATCCTGAACCACTGGCTTATTTTATGGATTTCTTTGTGTTTGGTGACGGAGAAGATGTCATCAATGAGATTGTCGATGTGTATCGTGCACACAAGACTCGTTCCGCTCGATTAGAAGCCTTGTCCCAAGTGAAAGGGATCTATGTACCAGCATTGTACCCCACCGATGTATTGGAAGATGGACAGATTTTACCTTCACAGGATGCTCCCAAGATTGTCAAACGTATTGCACCTGATTTGAATGCCGCTGATTTTCCAGTTGATTATTTGGTTCCTTTTACCCGTCAGATTCACGATCGGATTTCTCTTGAAGTATTGCGCGGTTGTACGCAGGGCTGTCGTTTTTGCCAAGCCGGAATGGTGACACGTCCTGTTCGTGAGCGTACCATCGATAACATCGAAACCCTGATGGAACGTACTTTGGCGGCGACTGGATACGAAGAGGTTTCTTTGGTGTCGCTCTCGACCTGTGACTACAGTAAAGTCCGTACCATGGTCTCTAAAATGAGCGAGAAAGCAAAAGAGCAGATGGTCGGTGTGTCCTTGCCGTCACTGCGCTTGGATTCATTCTCTGTAGAACTGGCAGATATCGTAGCGGGGGTTCGTCGTACAGGGCTTACCTTTGCCCCAGAGGCTGCGTCCCCTCGGTTGCGATCGGTGATAAATAAATGGATTCCCGATGAGGAGTTGCTTTCGATGTCACAACAAGCCTATCAGTTGGGTTGGGATCACGTAAAACTCTATTTCATGATTGGTCTGCCAACCGAACGCGATGATGATGTGGATGCGATTGCCGATTTGACACTTCGTACTTTGGATGTGGGACGTAAGATCAACCGTAAAGCCAAAGTGAACACTGGTGTATCGACTTTTGTACCGAAGCCATTTACCCCTTTCCAGTGGGCACCACAAATTGATCGGGCGGAAACCAAGCGTCGCCAAGAAATCTTGTTTGCCAAGATTGGTAAGCATCCAGCCATCAAGTTTGGTCGCCACAATGCCAATGAAACCTTTTTGGAAGGGTTGGTTTCTCGTGCAGATCGTCGGGCGGGGGATTTGATACAACGTGCTTTTGAAAAAGGGGCTCGCTTTGAGGCATGGGATGAGCATCTCAATATGCGTGCTTGGTATGAGGCGATCGAAGAATTGGAGTACGATGTAGCATTTCAGTTTCGAGAACGCG
>CAKZLX010000534.1 GCA_937127265.1 uncultured Pseudomonadota bacterium | reverse complement strand
GAACGACCATATCTCCCTTTTGCCAGACAAAAGTCGCGAAGGCATTGGGAATCACTTTGTCGACAACATACGCCCTCGATACATTTACACCCATTTCCTTGGCCAAGTCGACAATCATCTGTTGCAGGGCTTGTGGTTCCGCAATCCAATCGGGGATTTCTTTTTGCATCGGTACAATAGAGATCGCATGTGGATTTTTTTCAAAGTGATCTCGTCCCAATAAAGACCATCCCACGCCCAAGGAAATGAGTATCAACAAAATCCAGTCTTCACCGATCCATGGAGAGAAGGTCCACACCCCACCTCTGGGTATCGAGATATCTGGTTGAAAATTAAAGCTCAACCCAACATAGAGCGTCCCCCAAGACAATACCGTGATCAGGACACCAAGTAAACGTCGACGTCTTATCAACTTTCGATAGATGGGATGGGACAAAAAGGATCGCGACATGGTTACACCTTTCTAGGGTCAAACAACTGGAATTAAGATACAGCAACACTATGCGCACTCACTTGAATATACTCTATCTGGTTCTGTTTGGCATGGTTTGGATTGCATCTGGGTGTCCGGAACCCATTGCTTACCAAACCGACACGGTATCACCGCCTGACAGTAAACACATGGTTCACATTAAAGATGCATCCCATCCACAGTCAGGCTTTTGGATCGATGCCTTTGAATATCCCAATGTTCCCAATCAACGTCCCTTGGTCAACACCACTTTTGCCGATGCCAAACAGGCTTGTCAAGATGCCGGAAAAAGACTCTGTACAGCCTCCGAATGGCGTCGCGCCTGTCTGGGTAGTGAGAAGTTGCGCTTTGGATATGCTGATACCTATGAAGCCCAGCGATGCCACACCGCCAGTACATTGGCCTCAGGACACACCAGTATGATGCAAGCCAATGAGTGGACGGTTGAATCTGGGAGTAAGCAGTATTGTCAAACCGATGGTGTTTTTGATCTCATTGGTAATGTCGAGGAATGGGTGCTCGATGACTGGCAAGGACGAGAAGGATCTTTAGAAGGTGGCGCTTGGTACACCTATACTGAATATGCAGACTGTTCAGGTAATTATTCCAGACAACCAGATTACCGTACACCGATGAATCGCCCCATCTATTCCGCTGGATTTCGTTGCTGTTGGACACCTAGCACTCCGACAAGCGAAGACATCTCCACAGATGCTAGAGAGCGTCAATCCTCCCCACAAACCACAACAACCTACAATGGTTCCTTAGAACGACCGATAGGTCATGGATTGTGGATGGACATCTATGAATATCCCAATCAACCCTTTGTGAAGCCCCAAACAAATGTCACCTGGGACGAAGCCAACGATGCCTGTCAAGCCGCTGGTAAACGACTCTGTTCGGTGACCGAGTGGGAATTGGGGTGCAGTGGGAACGAAAACTGGAACTTTCCTTATGGTCAAGAATACATCAGCGATTTGTGTGATATTGGACACACCGCCCCCTCGGCAACGGGTACTTTTCTAGGCTGTCAGTCTTCTTTTGGGGTGCAGGATATGGTCGGATCAGTTTGGGAATGGACCGCCACCGAGATTGATGCCACTGTTTTAAAGACAAATCCCAACGATCAACTCAAAGAGATTCGAGGTGGTTCATGGTTTGTCGAAGAACAAAAAGGTGTCTGTCGTCCCAGCGATGGCTATCCAGTTGTATCTTCGGACCATCGTTATCCTGATATTGGGTTTCGATGTTGTCGAGGTGAACCCATGACCAATGACCTGAAGGCACCATCAACAATCCAATGCCCCTCCGATATGGTGGCCATCGACAATTATTGTCTTGATCGTTTTGAATACCCCAATTTAGCAAGCGTGAATCCAATTGCAGATGCCACTTTTACCATGGCCAAACAAGCCTGTAAGGATCAAGGTAAGCACTTGTGTACCGATCGCGAATGGTTACGTGCTTGTGAGGGTCAACAAAAACGTCGTTGGCCCTATGGAAACGTCTATCGTGCACAGACTTGCAACGATCATGGTTGGGTTGCAGTGGACAATATGGGCTCAAACCAGCCCTCTGGGAAGTTTCACGATTGTGCAACGCCCGAAGGGGCATCTGATATGAGTGGAAATCTTTGGGAATGGACCGATGGTGAGATACCAACCTTGAGAGGTGGCGGATGGCAACTGAGTGCTGGATTGGGACAATGCCGCTCATTCAGCAACCCTTCGGCAGACTATCATGCTGGAGAAGTGGGTTTTCGTTGTTGTGCGAATCTATCAGAGGCCCAACGATTACAGAGTCCGTAAGGGCTGACTAATGCAATGCTTTAACCGTTGTAATGGAGCCTCCATATCGATTTTGCACCAGTACATAGGTTAGTTTATGCCTTGCTTCTTCAGATGTGCACAAAGGTCCATGGGCTTTGATCTTGGCCGTTTGGGTTTCGAAACTAGCGGTGGCTTTATCCACACCAGATACAGATTCCAATAAGAACGACACGCGTTCTGGACAAGAGTGGTGTCATGTCATACCCTCAATGGCCATTTCAATACGACAGTGTGGTTCGACCACACTCATTTTATGCAAGCAAGCCAACCATATCCAAAACATACCATATCTCCTAAACAAGGTAAAAGTTGCGTTAATCCAATGACTCAAACTACCAAATTCGGGGAAATACGGTTATAAAACAAACGATGATACAACAAAAAACAATCGTTCAGTTTGTGGCAGAAACCAATCTTCCCACCACTCAAGGTGTATTGCGTATCCGTGCCTACCGCAACTCTGATACTGGACATGAACCAATCGCAATCCTAGGCGACATCCACAAGTTTGAAGGTTCGACACCAGTTCCCCTACGGGTTCATGATGCCTGTTTCACCTCAGAGGTACTCGGTTCCATCAAATGTGACTGCAAAGACCAACTCGACGCTTCCATTGCCTACATCCAACAACACGGTGGTCTAGTCATTTACTTACACCAAGAAGGTCGAGGCATTGGACTGGCCAACAAATTAGCGGCCTACGCTCTTCAAGAACAGGGGTTTGATACCGTTGACGCCAATCGCCAATTGCACTTGCCAGATGATGTCCGTGAATACCATGACGCCGTCGCAATTTTAACGGACCTTAATATCTCCACAGTGCACTTACTCACCAACAATCCCCGTAAAGTAGAACACTTGGAACAGTTGGGTATCCAAATCGCAAAACGTATTCCACTTGAAGTACAAACCTCTACGACCGCACAAGCCTATTTGGAAACCAAGCGAGCACGAATGGGACATTGGCTGCATCCGAAAAGCGAACCGAAAGCCTAAACTGACCTGCCTTCTCCATTGCCTTTCTTGTAGCAAACTACATCGGAACTTCAGTATGTATCTGCTGGTTGCGACGACGGTAAATCATCGCCAACACATCGGCGACCGCGGCATAAAAATCCGGAGGAATCTGCTGTCCCTCTTTGGTTTGAAAGTACAACCCACGTGCCAATGGTGGATTTTCTACAATTGGAATATCATGTTGATCGGCTAACAGTCGGATACGCAACGCCAAAAAATCAACCCCTTTGGCAACGACTACTGGTGCATCCGCCTCCGTTTTATTATACCGGAGCGCGACCGAAAAGTGAGTTGGATTGACCACCACCACATCGGCTTTGGGCACTTTTTGATTGATGGTAGCCATCAATCGTTGATGCGCTAGTTTCCGTTGTTGTGCTTTCACTTCCGGATTCCCTTCCGTATTTTTCATTTCGTCTTTCAATTCCTGACGACTCATCATCTGCTTTTTTCGGTTGTCATACCATTGATAGCCAAAATCTAAAATGGCAATCACCACAATTATCGGAATGCATCCCCAAAAAATATCCCAAGTGGTATCGTGCAACAGAACCAAGGCTTGCTGTGGTGTCGTCCACAACAACGTGGGAAAGGTTGTCCATTGACTACCAACGATTCGCCAAACGATATACCCTAACAATCCCAGTTTCAATAGCGATTTGAACATTTCTACTAATGGATTCAACGAAAAGAACTTTTCTTTGGCATTAGAAATGGGATCAATCTTTTTTATATCGAACTTGAGGGCCTCTTTGGGCAATACAAATCGATTGTGTGCCAAATTCAACACGACAACAAAGACCCACAACAAAATCATCGGAATACCTAAGATATCCCACAGGTGTTGCATGGCGTTGGCTGACATTTGATGGAGTGCACTGGTCGGGTTCTCTGATACTGCGCCAGTCCATCGAAAGGTATTCTTCGCAAAATCTTGCTGCGCCCTTGCCAGATCAGGACCAATCGTCAAAAAACCCGCATACCCAACGGCCAACACCGACAACGGTGAAAACTCACGCGACTTGGCAAACTGCCCTTTTTCTCGAGCCTCTCGAAGTTTCTTCTCCGATGGTTCTTCTGTTTTGTCAGCATCATCTTGCTCAGCCACCATCGCCTCCGACAAGATCGAACAATTTGGGTATTTCTAATAACGCTTGATTCATGACCTCATGGTTGTATGCCAAAATGTTGGGCAACACAAACGAAAACAATATCAAGCCAATGTAAATAGCAACGATAAAACCAACAGAGAAGAACATATTCATCGTTTGCGCAATCTTAGATAAAATCGCCAAAAATGCATTGATCAACAACACCAATAAGATAATTGGAATCGCCATTTTCAAAGCAATCAAAAAAATGCCCTGCCCCAATTCCAACCACAGTTGGACTCCATTGATGGGATTGACAACGTGATCGACTGGTACCGCATAAAAACTCTCGGCCAAGATTTCCAACAACACCAAATGAGAGTTGCTGCCCAAAAAGATCGAGAGCGCCAAGAATATCGACATATTTCCAACCGGCGTCGCCATAAAACTCATCGTCGGGTTAAACTGCATCGAAGCGGCTTGTCCGATTTGAGTGGAGACAATACCCGACATGATGGACATACTGGAAAAAACTAAGGTCATGCCACCACCCATCAGAACACCAAGCATAAACTCGGAAAGCATGGATACCAGCAACAGTTCCAACCCCAAATCCAACTTGGTTTGTGGGACCACCGGTGCCAACAATGCCGTTAACAAAATAGCAATCAAAGCCTTAATCAAAACGGGAATACTACGAGAATTTAACACGGGCATTGAAACAACTAGACCAACCACCCTAGCAAGCACCAATCCTGCAGTCAACAAGACTGTCATCGACTAATCCGCAATCTCTTCAATGCTAGTAAAACACAAGGTTCCATAACTGACCAACTTTTGGAGCATCCATCCGCCTAACAAAGCAATCATGAAAAATACCGCCAAAATTTTCGGGACAAATACAATGGTCATTTCTTGTAACTGGGTAACGGCTTGGAATAAGGCGACAACAACACCCACCGCCATCGCGATAATCAAGATCGGTCCAGAGACATAGGCTACGGTCAACAACGCTTGTTGGCCCAAAAATATCGCTTCTTCAATTTCCATATGGTCCTCGCATTCTGATCATACCCCATAAAAACTGGCAGTGATCGATGTGATCAGCAATGTCCATCCATCCATTAACACAAATAGCATGATTTTAAAGGGTAAGGAAATGATAATCGGTGGCAACACCATCATCCCCATCCCCAAGAGAATATTGGCAACAATGATATCTAAGACCAAAAATGGCAAATAAATCTTCACCCCAATCACAAAAGCCGTTTTAAGTTCCGAGAGTACAAATGAACTGACCACCACTGTAGAAGGGATTTCTGCCAAGGTTTCCGGTTTTGGTGTTTGGCTGATATTCATCATGGTTTGTAAATCTGCCCGGCGTGTATTGGCAAACATAAAATTGCGCATTGGTTCCATTGCTGTTTCAGCTGCCTCTAGAACTTCTAGTTCACCTTCCATAAATGGTGTGACAGCACTATCATACACCTCAGTCATCGGTTGCTTCATAATCATCAACGACAAAAACAAACTGAGACCAACCAGTACCTGATTTGGAGGTGATTGCTGTAATCCAATCGCTTGTCTCATCATCGAAAAAACAATGATAAAACGAGTAAATGGCGTCATAGCCAAAATCATCGCTGGTAAAAACGTGAGTGCCGTTAAAATAAACAGTAAGCGAATCGTCGATGATACTGGCATATCACGGATTTCTTCGCTCAAATCAACGGTCGAACCAGCAACGTCTTGCGCATAGGCAACAGAATCGAGGCCAAAAAAACAACCTAACACTATTAATATTCCAATCGTGGACTGGAAAACGGTCAACCATGACCACTTAAAACAACGTTGGGTGTTCACACTCGACCTCAAGATTGTTGATACTTGCGTCGGAAATTGACAACCCATGGGTCATCGTCCACAACAGATTCTTCTTCTTCTCCAAAATCAAATCCGGCGACGGCGGCTGGTTGTACAGAACGTTCCTCATCTCTTTGTGTACTCGAAGAATCCGGATTGTCTCCACTGACACTGGAAACACGATTGTACTGTTGAATACCACGTGCTGTTAACAATTCATCGACCAGGTCTTTTCGATCTTCTAATTTTGGATCGGCTGGAGATGACGCTTGTGTTTTATTGCTGGAGACAGGTGGCATCTCCGACAAAAATGCATCAAAACTTTCTGGGTCGGCGACTTGTGCGGTACGCTCAGACCACTTGGCATCCAATACACTCAACAATCGAGGTGCCCCCTGTTCGGAAAGACCCACTAACATTTTCTGTTCCGCACCATCCTGTTCACCAACAACAACAACCGCCAAAGAACCTTCTTTACCGAGTGGTGTCTTCGACAAGATGCGTATTTCACCTGGATTGATTGGGGCTTGTTTACGGATTCTAGACCAAATAATCAATGCCACCATAAAAACAAACAGTGGGAACACCCAAATCAAACCTGACATTTCATTTGACTCGTAGGGTGTGGTTCCAAGGTTACCCGTTTCTGTTGGAATCTCCCCCAGCAATCGTTGTTCTAAAATATCCAGTTGTTTGTTTGCATCTACATTCACCGTGCCACTACCATCAGAGGTAGTCTCCGGATTGACAGGTGTACTGCGATCACCATTGTCACCCGGGCTACTGACTGGAGTAGCGCCTTCTTCGGCTATGGCAACACCTTGCAAGGCGATCCAAATCGATAGACTCAGTGATGAAGAAGAAACAGGCATTACTCAGCACTCCGCTTGCCAATCATCTCAATGATTCGTAGCCCAATGCGACCATTGACTTTTACCAATTCACCACGGGCGATGCGCTTGTCACCAACAACAATGTTGAGTGGTGCTTCCATGGTTTGTTCTAAATCCACAATGTCATCGGTTTTGAGTTTGGCGATATCTCGCAGTAACATTTTCTTGCGTCCCAACTCTACGACCAATTCAACTGGAATATCACCGATGAAGTCTTCTGGCATATTTTCTTGTTCTGACATATTTCAACCTTTGCATGTTTTGCAATCACCTTTCATTGCAAGGAAAGATGTGATTACTTGTTTTTACTCAATACTTCTGTGATACGCACGGCTCTCAAGTCTCCATTAGATCCAAAAGAACCCCGAAAAGCCTCTTTTCCGTTAATACGAACATTGACTTCGTCGACTCGTTTGACAGGGAGTACACTTCCTTCTTGTAAAGCCCGCAATTCCCGTACAGACATCTTTAGTCTATCCAGTTCGGCAACAAAATCGACCATCACATCCATTACCGAATCAAACGAAGGTTCTGAATCATCTGGCAAAGGAGCCAAAGAAGATCCCAAAGCACGTTCAAAGACTTGTGATGGCAACGCCAACGACAACAAACCATAGGGAGAGGTAATCGGACCAATGTCAACTGTAGCGGCAATCACCTCCATACTCTTTGCCTTCAAACCGAAAGCCGGTGCATTCAAGGTCGGTCTGCCCATCTGGATATCAATCGATTTACGACCAAAGTTCCATGATTTTTCCATCTGCTTACGTAAATGCTCAAAAGTGCGAGTGGCGAATGCCTCTTCAAAGTCCGTCAAGTTACGTACGGGGGCTGAAAAGTCAGTACCACCTTCTCCACCAATGGAAACTTCCAAGAGTTTGGCAAACAATGGGTATTGCATCATCACACACCCTTCGACAGGGACTCCACGAATTCGCACCACAGAATACATCACCGAATCACGAAACTCTTGGTTTGACAGCAAATCACTCATGTTGGTGGCTTCAACCGCTGCAATCCGAGTGGGAATGTCTTGACTCGACCACGAAACAACTTTGGCTCGAAACTGTTCTGACAACTGCTTGAAGAACTGTTCCACCAAAGGAATGATCGTTTCATTCCGTCGACTACGATTGGCCAATAAAGGGTTTTCTGACATCATTACTTTCCAATGATAAACTTGGTGAAGTAGACACGTTCGACGCGATGGGGCTTGATAATGGCATTGATGCGCAACTGGATTTCATCACGCAAATCCATTTTGCCTTCTAAACCAGTGAGAGAGTTCACGGTATACTCACTGGTAAACATCAAAATTGCATTGCGAATCTCAGGTGTTTTCTCTGTGATGGTCGCTTCCACGGATGTTTCGCATTCCACCGAGATGCTCATTTGCAAGATTCGCATTGTGGCGGCTTCTTTTAAGTTAACGCTGAAGTCACCCAATGGTGTCACAACGGTATTGGCGTCGGCTATCGAAACTGTGCCGTTTCCTGTACTCTCGGCAGCTACGGTTTCCGTAGCGCTTTCTGTGGCTTCTTCGGTATCAGATTCACCATTCATCATATTCGAGGCAAATAAACCACCAACAGCACCAAGTACCAAAGTAATCACCCCGACCAAAATCATCGGCATGTTGCTTGGCTTAGCTTCTTCTGCGACCATGTCCTTATCTTCTGCCATTTTGTTCCCCTAAAGATTGATCCAACTTTTCAATTGCCCCAACGGCTGTTGTATTACGACCCCGAATAACCAATTCGACGCGTCTATTCCACTTTGATTGTTCTTTTTCCACATCTGCAGGTCGAAATTCACCCATTCCGCGTGCTTCTAAATACTGCCCATCCAATAAGGGCTTACCCGACTCATCTTTACGACGACGCAATTCTGAGACCACTGACACCGCTCTGGTGGCACTCATCATCCAGTTTTTGTCTTCAGACGTACCATCAGCATCGGCATGTCCTTCCACGATTAAAAATACCGGATAGTCATGTACAGCCTCAGCAACATCACTCAACAGCCCTAAAGATACGGGATTTAAGGTTGATGAGCCTGGGCGAAACAGCACCATCTCATCCAACTGGATACGGATTTCGGTTTTGGTTTGGGTCATCCGAACCAAGTTTTGGGACATCATTTCTGCAAGGACAGACTGTAACGCCTCAACCAACTGTTCGTTTTGCTCTTTCGCAGACTCTTTCATGTCGGTACTTTGAGCAGGGGTTGGCTCAGTCGGTTCAGTATGGTGGATACTACCTGTCCCAAAAGCAGCTTTGATTGATTCCAAAGCAGCTTCTACCTTTCCAGGATCCTCAAAGTTCGCATATACCAACTGCATCACGAAGAAACAAAGCAACAACGTTACCATGTCCGAGTAAGTGACCATCCATAATGGCGCACCCGGCTCAGCCTTCGCTGCTTCTTTCTTTTTGCGACGTCCCATTATCCAATTTGCTCCAAACGATCTTGTGGCGACAATTGTGTATTCAAACGATCAACCAAGAACCGTGGGGTCTCACGAACCAAAATAGAGAGCAGACCTTGAGCAATGATCTCTTTTTCTTGGATTTCTTGATCCGATCGGAACTTCAATTTTTTGGTCAGAGGCAATGCCACAACGTTAGCGATCAATGAACCATATAAGGTGGTGAGCAAAGCAACCGCCATCGAAGGACCAATCGCTGTTGGATCATCCATGTTACCAAGCATCTTCACCAAACCAATCAAGGTACCAATCATTCCAAAGGCGGGTGACAATAGGGCGAAGTTTTCCCACATACCAATACCTTGTTCGTGACGTTCTTTGATTTTCTCAATCTCATTGTACAACAAATCTTCAATGGCATTGGGCTCATGACCGTCAACCACCAGTTGGACACCACGAGAGAAATAATCATCATCGACTTTATCAATGAATTCTTCGAGTGCCAGTGTTCCTTCACGACGGGCGCGATTGGACATGTCTTGCAACATTGCCAAAATGGCTTTGGTATCACGTGGCTTATACATAAACGCTTGCTTGGTGACTTGAATGATGCTTAAAAACACATTTAATGGATAACAAACAGCGACCGAAGCAATCGAACCGAATCCTACAATCAAGATTGAAGGCGTATCAATGAAAGCCCCCAACGCCATCGCTGGTGTAACCGTACTTGCAGCATCACCATTGCTGATGATTCCGGCCAACACCAAAACCACACACAACAATAATCCGCCGATGGTTGCAAAATCAATTGACATGTAAAAATCCTTTGTTCAAAATCCTTCCCAACTTTGGTCGTAAACCACATCGTTTCTCTTACAAAGAACCAAGTGAGATTCTGTTTCCTTCAATCAAAGGCAAAGGAAACGACCGTGTACCGATTAAATCAAGTTCACCAACTCACGTAACAGTTCATTTGTAGAGGACAATACGCGAGAGTTTGCCTGATAACTACGTTGAGCCGTAATCATATTGATAAATTCTTCTTCGATATCAACATTGGCAGCTTCCAAGTTAGAACCAAATACATCTCCACGACCACCTTCACCGGCAACACCGAAAGCAGGTTCTCCGGGAATGCGTTGAGCACGAAAAAGACCAGAACCCATACGTTCCATACCGTTTGTGGTATCAAAGACAGCAATGGTAACCTGACCCATACTTCGATCCATCCCATTGTCATACAACCCCAAAATCACACCATCTGTTTGCACTTGCAAAGAGATCAAGTTCCCAACACTGGCGCCATCTTGATCGATACTGGTCACAGTTGACTCAGCAGCCAGTTGAGTGATTGTTCCATTATTGGTAGGATTATTGGCAGTATCCAAACCAAAGTCATAAGTTATATCTTGTGCAGTAGCGCCCTCGTAGTTCCAAGCGGTGACCA
Organism: uncultured Pseudomonadota bacterium; assembly: GCA_937127265.1. Taxonomy (GTDB): domain Bacteria; phylum Myxococcota_A; class UBA796; order UBA796; family UBA796; genus CAJWHX01. The sequence continues at coordinate 747 of CAKZLX010000534.1, read as the reverse complement.
AAGAAGTGTTGTTCTGGGTAAAACCAGTGAGTTCACCATCTGTGTTGAAAGTGAGAGAACCAGAGGCCGTGGAGAAAGCATACCCATCCGCGTACCCAATGCTTGATGGGTCAGCCATCTCACCGGCATCCGTAAGCACATAGTAATCCCATGTATTGGTCGCGGTCTTCTCAAAAACAATCGTCAAATCGTGCTTTGCGCCCAACGAGTCATATACAGAAATAGACGTTGAGTAGTCGGCGGCTTGTGTCACTTCATCAATCGTTTCGGTGAGACCATCCAATGACATTGACGATACAGGCGTTGTACTGTCATCGGCATCGGCATCAATGTTGGCCGTCATCACCACTTCGGTGGTCATTTCGGACTCGATGTCACCAACCGCAACACGCAAATCACCAAGCGTAGGTTGAATGTATCCTGTTTCACTGGCAGTATACCCCTGCACACGTAAACCAGCGGCGTTGACCATGTACCCTTCGGCATCCAAATAAAACTCACCATTTCGAGTGTAGTAAAGTGCATTGCCATCACGAATGGTGAAGAAACCGTTTCCATTGATCGCCATATCTAAGGTGTTTCCAGAACTTTGCAAGGCACCCTGACCAAAAATATTGCTTGTTTTGGCTGTATAAGAACCTGATCCAATGGTAATCGGACCGTGCACATAAGAGACTGGTTGTGGGAAAGAGTCCGAAAAGGTTGCTCGACCACGCTTGAAACCAATCGTGTTTACGTTTGCAATAT
>CAKZLX010000533.1 GCA_937127265.1 uncultured Pseudomonadota bacterium | reverse complement strand
GAAAAAGATCCATCTATTCTCAAAAAGGATCCCAATATGAGAGCGATCACAAACCCAATTTCTTTTCCCATTGGTGTTGCCACAATAAGCGCATCCGTATCTTACTTCGTTGCCACCAATCTAAGTCTTCAACGGTCTCCAAGGTTTCCAAACTATCGATCACTTCAACCGACTTGAAATTGTAAACCGTTACATCGGCCGAACCCATTTGACCGTATGCGGCTAAAAAATTTTGGGTGTCTTCCGGACTGGTTTGGACCTTTTGAATCAAATACTGCAACTGCTGATTTTCAGCCTGTTGTTCTTCAAGTGCCACCAACGCCTGTTCTTTAAAGATGCGCAAGGACAAGGCGTGTACCAATCCACCCTCTCCAAAAAGAGCACTAATCAACATCACCGCAGCAAAAAGAACTGCCACTGGAAAGAAGTTCTTTTTCTTTTGTCTTTTTTTGGGAAAAGCAAATCGCATACTGTTGGTTAGTATTCAGAGAACATTTTGTCCAATCATTTTTGGGTGGCTCCAATTTGAACGGAAGAAATACCAACCTCTTGCGCGATATCCATCAATTCTACTACTACACCGTGTGACAGACCTTCATCAGCCTCAATTACCAATGCCAACTGACTGTGCTGACGCAGTTGTTCTTTGAGTTTATCGGCCAGTTGCTCTTTGGAAAACTCCATATTTTCTGCGGATAATCGGCCTTCTTTAGAAACCATGACCGTCCAAGAGTGATCTTCTTGCATCATTTGATCCGAAGACACCTCAGGCAACTGTACTTCGAAACTGGGTGTGTTCCGAAATGTTGTGGACAACATAAAAAATAACAACAATTGAAAGATCACATCGATCAATGGGGTCATATCTAGTCTGGGGACTTCACGTCTAGAAGGTAGGAATCGCATATCAATCCGCCTGTTCCAGTTCAGAGTCAGACTGGGTATTCTGAGCGATAGCACTCTTTTCGGCTAACATATCCAGTACAAGACTGGCAGTGGCCTGCCATTGCAAGAGGATCGTATCGACTCTACTCAATAAAAAACGGTGGGCAATCAACGTTGGCACACCAACCGACAACCCCACCAGTGTGGTTAATAAGGCCTGCGATATCCCACCCGCAAGGGCATCTGCATTTCCCAAGCCATAGATTTGGATGGATTCAAAAGTGACCACCATTCCCAAAACAGTTCCCATCAACCCAAGCATCGGTGCAACACTGGAGATTACACCCATCGCCTCCAAACCTCTTTCCAATTCATTGGATTTCTGACTGGCCCATTCCTCGACGCGAGCAACTGTTTCTTGCCGGTTTTGTCGAGAGTTCCACTGCTTCAACAAGACTAGTAGCATCTCTTTGAGCGGGGAATCACCCGACTGAAGCCATTTGTATAACCCCTCAACATCTGATTGCGCGACAAAATGCTCAACAGTCGAACGTTGCTCATGCGGTACAAAACGACCGATTCGCAAGACCACCAAACGCTCCACAAACAAAGTCAGTGCAATGATGGAGCACAACAACAACGGATAGACGATGGGTCCACCACTGGCAAATACATCTGCGTCCAACATAAAATACTCCTTGGATCATCACTAATGTAACCGTCACTCCGCAAATAAACACCTTTACGCAATTTCCAGTACAGAAATTGTTTTAGCCTGTGGAATTCTGTCCGAAAATGAAATGAATTGTCGTTACACTATATTGAGAGACGTCACCACTTTTGGAACAACTTTTGCATGGAATACCGAAGAGATTCATCTCAAGTTCCCACGCAATAACCAAAACCAACAAACATCGAGGTAGCCATGGCCAGCGACAAGTTTGATTCAAACGAATTATTCAACATCTATTTACAAAAAATGGGGAGTATTCCATTGCTGTCACGTGAAGATGAAATCGAAGTAGCCCGTCGCATTGCTGAGCAAGGAAACGACGCTGAAATTGCCAAACAAACCCTAATCACAGCCAATCTCCGCTTGGTTGTTTCAATCGCTAAACAATACTCTTATCGCAGCATGCCCTTACCCGACTTGGTTCAAGAAGGAAACATCGGCCTGATTCGAGCCTGTGAGAAGTTTGACTGGACTCGTGGTTTCAAGTTCAGTACCTATGCCTCATGGTGGATTCGTCAAAGTATCGTTCGCGCTATTGAAAGCCAAACCCGTACAATCCGAGTTCCAATTTACAAATTGGAATTGGTCAACAAAATCAACTACACCCAACGTGAACTGTATCAAACTCTCGGTCGCGAGCCCACATCTGCCGAGATTGCCGAGCAATTAAAAATGGAAGTTGAAAAAGTTGAAGAAATGATGTTGTTGGTTCGTGAACCAATGTCACTAGACACTCCTGTTGGAGATGATTCTGACTCCACCTTTGCCTCTTTCATCGAAGATGAATCCTTACCCTCACCCGAGTCCGTCTTGGAAGACACCACCTTGCGTGAACAAGTATCCATTGCCCTTGCCGAACTGTCTCCACGCGAAGAAAAAGTACTTCGTATGCGCTACGGTATTGGTGAACCCACCCAGTACTCTCTTGAGGAAATCGGTGCTCGATTCTTTTTGACTCGCGAACGTATTCGCCAAATTGAAATCAAGGCCCTACGCAAGTTACAAACCCAAAGTATCCACTTGCAGGCAGTATAAAGTATCTACATGACCAGCAACCTGTTCTAGGAAATCATACAAAACAATAGGGATACCTCTGCTCGGTGGAGATGTCCCTGTTCTCTTGAAGCCTAGAGTTAACTGGGTTACAAATCAAACAATTGGATTTTGTAGAGGAGGTTTCTGTGTCTCAAGTCGAACAATTGTTTACTCCTATTTTGGAATTTTTATCCACTACCCCTGTGGATACACAACTTGCCTATCGGTTGAGTAAGCGCTTTCCGTTGTCATCCTCCTTGATTCAACAAATCCGTCAATGGTCTCTCGATGGTGTACACAACGGTACCATTCGAATGCGTGGTCCACAATCCTTACGATTTGGCAATCTCTTGCATCAGAAACGATCCACTTTTCCATTTCGCATTGATATCGTCGATATGTCAGGTGTAGGACCTGGTCACATTCATCCTTTGGGAGAAGTCAATCTTTGTTTTACCACAACCAATGATGGCACCGGTCTCACTTCCTTTGACGGTATTTCAGAAGGTTGGGTAGTCAAACAACCAAACTCATGGCACAAGCCTACCGTACGACACGGCCGCATGGTCATCATCTACTTTTTACCACAAGGTAAAGTGATCTTTGACTAATCCAAGGCTTGACAACATCAAGGCACAATGAATTTCTCATCCTTGTGGTAAAGCAACACGGATAAGTTCATGCTCCACCACTGGGCTTCAAAGAGTTCTGGGACAAAGACAATCTGTAGTGAAGCCGATGCGAGCTTAGTCAATAAATGACTTGTATGCCTCTTCATCCATCAAAGCCTCGAGTTCAGAGGTTTCGCTGACGTCCACTCTGATCAACCAACCAGATTGATAGGGATCAACATTCACAGGATGCTCATCGCCAGCAAAATCGACCAGCGCTTCGTTGACTTCCAATACCGTTCCGGAGACCGGTGACTTCAAATCTGACACGGCTTTGTTGGATTCGATTTCGCCAAACTCTTCACCTTGTTCAACATCGTCACCCACGTCTGGAAAATCAACGTAGACCACATCACCCAATTCACTTTGAGCAAAAGCAGTAATGCCAACCGTGGCTACATTACCATCCAAACGAACCCACTCATGGGTTTCTGTAAACTTCAATCCTGATGTAGACATGGCAACTCCTCAATTATTGTTTATTGTTGCAAGGGATCAGATTGTAAACATTCTTTTATTTAATATTCTCGGGTAAAAAAAGCACCTTTTACAACAGTTGCCGTGGCTCTTTTTCCTCGAATATCGACTTCAACCACGGTTCCCGGGCGGGCATATTGTTTGGCAATACGTGCCAAGGCGATATTCTTGCTGGTGAGAGGCGATTTGGTTCCTGAGGTGACCTCACCAATTTGTTCTCCATCCACAAAAACACCCGCGTGAGATCGGGCAATACGCTTGTCAACCACCAACCCCACCAATCGATGCGTCCAAGCATTCTTTTTGTGTTCGGTCATAGCTTCTTGTCCGATAAATCCAATTTTATTTTTGGCAACAGTCCAGGCCACACCTGATTCATGCGGTTTGGTGTTGTCTGTCATTTCATTACCATAAAGATTCATACGCGCCTCAAGCCGTAAAGTGTCACGGGCCCCCAGTCCCACTGGTTGAATACCAAACTCCTCTCCAGCATCCAGCAGTACCTGCCACATGGATGCCACTTTTTCAGTTCCCGCCTTCATCGGAAAAAAGATTTCAAATCCATCTTCACCGGTATAGCCAGTACGCGCTACGATACAGTCTTCAATGCCAGCCACCGTTCCTGTACCAAAGTGGTAATAGGCAATATCGGTGAGCACAATACCCGTCAATTTTTGCAAAGTCGATTCAGCGAAACGACCTTGGATCGCAATCTGTGCATACTCATCGGAGGCATTGTGCAATC
>CAKZLX010000532.1 GCA_937127265.1 uncultured Pseudomonadota bacterium | reverse complement strand
AACGAAGATTACTGCGGCACCCAGTCCAATCGCGGTATCCACTTTTTTCGATACAGCGATGAAGGTACACATACCCAAGAAGAAGGCCAATGCCATATTTTCAATGAATACGGCCTTTACAAATAGACTGATCAATCCTTCCATGACTTAGTCCTCCTCAATTTGATCGGTTTTCCAAGTACGCAATGCCCAGATTCCCAAACCGATGAGGAAGAAGGCAGAAGGGGATAGCAACATCAAACCATTTGGTGTATACCAACCACCCTCAGTGACTTTACTGAAAAGTTGTACACCAAAAAGTGAGCCAGAACCGAAAAGTTCTCGGAAAAAAGCGACTAGTACCAGAACCAGAGAATAACCAAGACCGTTTCCAAGACCATCAAGAGCCGACATCGCAGGACCATTTTGCATGGCAAAAGCTTCCGCACGTCCCATTACGATACAGTTGGTGATGATCAAGCCCACGAATACTGACAGTTGTTTGGAGATGTCAAATAAAAAGGCTTTCAAGATTTGGTCGGTGATAATCACCAATGACGCAATGATGGTCAATTGGACAATGATCCGAATGCTAGCAGGGATATATTGACGAATCAAAGATACTGCGACATTTGAACAGGTTACTACTGCGGTGAGTGCCAAACTCATTACCAGTGCGGTTTCCATTTTGGTGGTAACAGCCAAAGCCGAGCAGATCCCCAAGACTTGAAGGGCGATAGGGTTGTTGTTGAATAAAGGATCCAACAATACTTCTTTACTTTTTTGTGCCATTGTTAACTCCCCTTAGACAGTGTTTTCACGTATGGACCGTAGCCTTTTGGACCTAACCAAAAGTTGAGGAGATACTCAACACCATTAGATGTGAGCGTGGCTCCACTAAGACCATCGATTTTTCCATCGGTACTAACACCACTGGGTGCCGCACCTTTCACAATTTTGATTTGTGGTTCGTTACCGTTGAAGGCTTTTTCTCCTTCCCAAAGTTTCTTCCATTTTGGATTGTCAACTTCTCCACCTAAGCCTGGTGTTTCAGCGTGACTGTAGAAGGTGAGACCTTGAATGATTTGACCATCTTTACTCATGGCAAGGAAGCCTTTAAGCGTGGACCAAAGCCCTTTGCCTTCGACATTCAAAATGATACGTTCAACAGAGTTGTTCTTGTAGACTTTGAAAACTTCTTTGTATTTTGGCAAACAAGATATTTTGGCAATGTTTTCTTTTGCGGGCAATTCTTCACATTTACCTTTGTTTGCACTACGGTAGGCTGTGACAGTCGCTTCATCTGTTAAAGAACCTGTCTTTAATTCGACATACCCTAACTCTACACGATCAGCAGACTCTGGTTTGAAAAAGGTATCCACATCTTCAGGTGTGATGACCAATTGTCCATCTTCGCCGGCTGTTTTGAGACCAGATACAGAGATGACATTCTTTTTGAGATCCAGTTCAGCATTGGCAAGTTGCTTGTCTTTGAGTGACAAGGCTGCACCTGATACGAACACTGAACAGACAACGCAAACTGCAGTTGCAAATCCAATGATGTATCCATTACTTCTTTGTGCCATAAATTAAACTCCTTTTAATTGCAGCAGGGCAATGAAAATATCGCCCCATTAACATTATGCAACACGACGTTCCAATCGACGGTTAATGTTTGCTTGGACTACAAAGTGGTCCGCCAAGGGCGCAAACATGTTCATGAAGAGAATGGCCAACATCATGCCTTCTGGGTAAGCAGGATTCACACAACGAATGAGCACTACCAAGATCCCGATGAAAACACCATAAACCCATTTGCCTTTGTTTGTGAATGGGCTGGAAACAGGATCGGTTGCCATAAATACAGTACCGATGGCCCAACCGCCAGTGACCATGTGCCAGTGAAATGGAACGTCCAAGATCGTTTGGACACCATCACCACTACCAACTTGGTTGAGGATCAACGACATGACTACTGTACCGACAACGATACCGGCCATTGTACGCCAAGAAGCAATCTTTGAGACAATCAAAATCAAGGCGCCAATCAAACAAGCCAAGGCAGAAGTTTCTCCCATTGAACCAGGAACCAAACCATAAAAGGCATTTAGCCATTGTTCCGAACCCATTGCGAAACCTTGAAAGCCACCAACGGCACTATCATCAGCAAACATGGCTAGGTAGGTTGCACCAGAGTTGGCATCGGGAAGGCCTGCTTTACCAGCCACAGCCGATACATTTGCGGTATCAAACGGAAGCCACGGCGCCATTCCTGAAATCCCAGTTGGGTAGGCAAAGAACAAAAAAGCGCGAGCGGTGAGGGCGGGATTCAAAATGTTCATCCCAACACCACCGAAGATTTCTTTTCCGATGATCACACCGAATAGGATACCCAAGGCTACTTGCCACAAGGGAATAGTAGGGGGGCAAATCAAGGGGAACAATGCTGAGGTTACCAAGAAGCCTTCAGTGACGGAGTGTCGACGCACAATGCAAATCAAGACTTCAGCGATTCCACCTACGGCCAATGTGGTAATGTATACTGGCAAGAAGAAAATCGCACCCAAGACGAAGTTACTCAAAGAAAAGAAAGAAACTGTCTCGCCTGCTGCTGCATAAGCAAAACCCAAGGTTGTATAAATGGTGCTGTGCCAATCATTTAAGGCGGCTGCGCCAGATGCAGTGGCCACATTTGCTTGGTAACCGGTGTTGAACATGGCCATCAGGAAACAAGGAAGCAAAGCAACCACAACAGTAATCATCATTCGCTTTTGATCTAAAGCATCACGGATGTGACTGGCGGCTTTGGTGACGAGTCCCGGTGTAAACAACAAAGTGTCATGGGCTTCCCATGCTGGGTGAAACTTTTCTAGTTTGCCACCCTTTTCGAATAATGGTGCTACTTTGTCATGCTGATCACGAATAAATTTCATATCGTTAACCCTCTTTATAGATTTGGTTCAAAACACGTCGCAAGTGAACAGAATAGTCCTGCTTGCCCGGACATACAAAAGAACAGAGACCCAAGTCTTCCTCATCCAATTCCAATGCGCCCAACTGCTCGGCTCTTTCTAAATCGTTAATTTCCAGTGAACGCAACAAGAATGTGGGAATGATATCCAGTGGCATGACACGTTCATACATTCCAATCGGAACCATTTCACGATGTTCTCCATTGGTTGTGGTGGTAAAGTCGAACTTTTTGCCACCAAACAATGCCGATAAAAATACCGGAATACTAGAAAACTTATTGCCGCCTGGTGCTAGCCAACCAAGGAACTCTCGTTCACGTCCTTCAGACAATACGGTGATTTGGCGATGATGACGACCCAAGAAACCGTGTAATTCTCCCATGCTGGTACGACCAGAGAGTGGGGAGCCCGAGATGACTCGGTTGTCACCTTCTTTGACCTCTCCATCCACAACTTCATCCAAGAAAGCACCCAACCGTGTTTCAACGAGACGAGGAGATGTAACCTGTGGTCCTGCCAAACTGACGATTCGTTTGGTGAGTACTTGACCCGTGGTGAAGAGGTGTCCTACAGCAATGATGTCCATGAGGTGGATTGACCATGCTGTTTTAGCGCGTGAGGCACCATAGAGCATATGAATGTGTGTACCAGCCAATCCTGCGGGGTGTTTGCCGGTGAATTCTTCAACTTGTACAGAGCCTGTTTTACCAGCGGATGCTTTAGAGCCTGCACCAACACACAAAAATACTTTGTTGGTGAGTACGGATAATACTTCAACACCACGTTTGAATTCTGCTTCATGACCTTCCAATACCTTGTCCATGTCAGCAGACAGAGGTTCAGTATCGGTACAAGTGAGGAAAAGAGCACCAGGCAATGCATCAGCAGCGGGAACTTGACCATAAGGACGTTCTTTAAAAGCAGTCCAAAGCCCAGACTCTAATAACAATGCAGTTACTTCCTCTGCACTTGGAGAGGCTTTGTCTTTTAGTGATGCAAAAGATTCGAATGTATGATGGTCTACGTCGCTACCGGATTCGTTGATATCAACCACAACCGATTGTAAGGCTCGCTTTGCTCCACGGTTAACGGCGGATACAGTACCAGCAGCAGGTGCTGTATACAGTACACCGGGCTTTTTACGATCTTCAAACAGGGGTTGCCCAATCTTGACAGAGTCACCAACTGTGACCAGCATTTTGGGTTTCATAGTGGGGAAGTCTGCCGCGACAACAGCTGCTTTGCTGACGGTTTTGGTTCCATCAATCTGTTGTTTTGGGTCTCCTGAGATAGGAATATCCAAGCCTTTGGAAATCTTGTGCACAGCCATATCAGTTTGCTCCTACGGTATACCAATGTTGGAGAGTAAAATTTTATTGATTAATATCCGATTTAGAGAGAAGTTTCACATGCTATTTTGAAATTGGTGTGCGAAATCATCACTTGTTCCTTGAAGAAATTGAAAAAGATTGTTGTAAGAACCGATCGCGACCTCTCTTGAAACCTGTCGCAGGTCCATCCACTGTTGAAACTCGAATCGTGGGATGGCACTGTCTGTTTCTAGTAATAGCCGTCGAACATCTACTTTATGTATTAGTCTATTCCAACGTGGAGACCAGTGAACAATAGGAACCCCAAAGTACACATCGTACTTGTAGTATTGTGCATACACTTCGAATGAACCCGTGAATTGGTGTAAATAGATACGCACTGTTGGAAATTGTTTCAATAGTCTCAATACTTCATGGTGTGCTTTGACCACGTGAAGAATCATCGGACGTTTAAGGTCACTGGCTATTTGGAAAAAGTACCGTAAAATGTTGAGTTGCTCTGTAGCTGTATTTCTCCAACGAGGATGAAAGTCAAGTCCGACCTCACCAATCGGAAAGGGATTATCTTCTAATAGTGTCGTCCAGTGTCGAAGTTGCTGTTGGGTATACTTTGGGGAAATACCATTTGAAATCTCCCATGGATGCCATCCTAGTGTGGGGAGTGCAAAGGGGAATTTTTGGTGTAAATCGATCAGGGTA
>CAKZLX010000531.1 GCA_937127265.1 uncultured Pseudomonadota bacterium | reverse complement strand
GTTATTGGGCACTCGGCCTCCCGGGGGAAAATTATTGTCTTGAGTCCGTAATATCTGCATCATCCGGTGCTATAAATACAAACTCATTGGGTTCAAAGGTGGGATTCAAGGTCATATCGGCAAATTTCAAAGTGGTGGTCGCATTCTCGGTTTTAACGATGACTTGGCTTAACAAATAGGTTTTGCTATCGAATGCCAATGTGAAATCACCTTGGGTCAACGGATTGTCACCTTTGGCGTCTTTAGGGGACAAAGAAAACTGCACAGACTGGGGGTTGGATGCTTCTTCAATCAATTGGATCAGATATTTATCTTTGAGACTGGATAAATCAGTCAAAATTGCCGACACATCATCATTTTGCAGATTGGGAGAGATTAATACCGTGTTTTGTACTGGTGACCATACCGTAATCTTCTCGGTATCCGCATAAAAGTGTTGTTCTACGGGTGTTTGAAATTCCCAGTGCAACTGTGAAGGTTTCGATATATGTAAAACACCGTCTTGCACCATTGGCTTTGGTAAGAACGGATTGGATGTTTCTTGCACAAACTTGGCTTCAATACCCTTGACATCTTTGTACGTTTCTTCAATTTTTGCCAAGTGTTCATCTAAGGGATTGGCAAAGACGATTGCGGTCAATGAGGACACGATCCATAATCCAAACATGTGGTTCTCCTGCGGTCAGTGTTGGAAACCAATACAGAGTCTTTTATCGTAAACCTAGACGATTCGCAATGTACTGATGTTTACCAAACGTTCCTTTCCAGTCAATTATTCACTCAACCAATAAAATTTTCAATGCCGTCTTCTGAATAGATCATCTCTTCACCAATAAACTGGTCCCCTTCAACCTCGGCAATCTCAACTGGTTCAGTCTCCTCCTGCGGTCGCCATTCCAACACACTACCGGTAGCCAACAAAATCAATATCCCCGTTCGATCAGCGCGCATGGTGACGTCCATGATATCAAAATTGTCAAACCGCTTTTGTCGGTACTTGGGATGTACAGCCACCAAAGCATGCTCATACACAGCCACCCACCACCCACTGGATAAGTCAAACCATTTGTCCATCGTATCAGAGATAGGCTCCAAAGCCAGTGGACGAGATAATGCAGGCTTCGCTGTATCCAGTGCCATCACACTCCCAACAAAGAACTGTCCCCAATGAGACCACAATATCTGTCCATCAACCCCTAAGTGCCAAATTTTCTCGACACCGATTGGCAAGCGAAACTCCTGACCACCTCTAGTCCAACAATGATAGCCATGTCGTGTAAAACCAGTTCCACCCCATGGAGCCATTTGATGATTAGACCACTGGGTCAGAGGTGAAGGTATTGTGTCAATGTAGGTTTGCCCATCCCATTGCGACATCCCCTCCTCAGACAAGATAAAGAGTTGATGTCCGACAACCCGCACCGACTGAATATTGGTTGCCTGCAAGAGAAAGCCTTTGTCCAAAACCGACCACCAACAATATAACGAATGGGCAGCATCAGACTCATCCCAATACCCTACACAAATACCGTGCTCCCAAATAAACCAATGTGCCGAGTCAACATTGGCAAGGGCTGATTGTATAAATTTTTGGGGACGTGGCAATTCTCGAATTTGGGGCATCTTATTCTCCTGCAATCCAATCATCAGTTTGTTGAATGAGAGATTCTATTGCGTTGTCCAAGGTATCGCCAATGCAAATCTCACCGACCGCATACCCTTCCCAGCCCACAACTGCGCATGGTTGACAAGGATTTTTTGCCCAATCAAACCAATAACCAGATGCATCACGCAGTTTCAATTTTCCAAAACTGGTACCATCGCATTGATGGATATCGTAGGTCAGTTCATCAAAAACGATTGTCACCTCGGGATATTGAACCCCACCAACCAAAGTCAAACGGTCATCAATCGACCCATGAATTTCAAAAGAACTAGAACCTTGTTGCATCCACATTTCATCATCATCTAGCCAAAATGAACCTCGTAGATTCATATCAAATCCACCATCACGACTGGCAATCGCCATTTGTCCTAAGCCACCGATGGTTCGCTTTTCGCCATCGGCATGAATCGCATCAAAAGACCCCCACATCGAAGAAAAGATGCCACCATTTCCGAACTCATCTTCTTCTTGTACTGATAAGGCTGAAAAATTGGCAAATCCAAAAAATCGATGCCCATCGACAGTGGTACAATCATCGACCCAGTGTCCATCGACATCACTAAACTGTTCATTAAAACGAGGACATACACCATCCCCCCAATTGCGCAATGTCTCCATGTACAGGTCACCCACTTGAAACATATTGGGTAAACCAGACTCAAAGCCCAAATTGGTCGCGGTTTCAATATCAGTTAACGCAGTCTGAAAACGGCGAATATCGGGGGTTTGCTTTTGTACTGTTTCAGTACAGGCCAACCAAATCCAAATCATCGAATTGCTCCCAAAATGGGATCAACTGCCTGAATACCGTCCAAAGGAGAGGCATCTGCCAGTTGCAACAAAGTGGCTCCAAGATGCTCTGGCTTTAACAACGTCCCACCATCATACACGTCTCCGGTACTCAAATCGACTGGTGACGACATACAGTCATCATTGTAAGCACCAATCATATGGTCGCCCCGAACACCCGATCCAATCAAGATTGCCGAGGTGTGCATCCAATGTGTTTTTCCTTGTCGTTGATTCATTTTTGGAAACCGTCCCATCTCCGAGAGAACCACCACTGTGAGATTGGCATAGAGTTCTGGATACCCAGTTTCAACCAGTTGCATGGTCATTCGCAGTTCATGAAAGAGCTCTTGCATATTTCGACTTTGTACAGCATTGGCCGCATGTGAGTCATAGCCTAGGTTTTGAAATCCAGCATGTTTGAGACTGACACAACGGGACACATTGTTGCCCAATAATGCCACTGCCCGTTGCAGATCCCTAGCCAAATCATTGCCCTCTTCGTCGTCTAACAAATTAAGGGTGGTATCTAAGGACTGAATCGCCTGCAGATTGGACTCGGCAACTAACGCGCGGGTTTGTAACTCTTGAAATCGAGCAGAGGGACTATTGGACAAGGTTTGTAACTCGGCAAGCCACTGGTCTTCAAAGGCATCTAAGGATTGGACACCAAAATTCTCTGGTGGTAACAGATACCCTAACTGACCATTGGTCCCTACTCGTGATACAAAGGAAGACAAATCGGAGGCATAACTGGGTCCCGACAACACAACGTGGGGCAATAAATAGTCTGATTGGCTTTGAGCGGCGATGATGCTCGCCCAGTCATTACAGCGATCATTGCTGGTCCCTGCCCAGATTAAACGTAAACAAGTATCGTGGGCAACGGAACGAACCCCGATGCCGTGCACAAAACAGGTCTCTTGACCAAAATCGCGAAGAAACTCTCCCACAGCGGGCTTGATGCTAGAATCCACATATTGAATATTGCCAATCTGACCCAGACTCGATTGGGGCTCCATGTCAATGTGTGGATTGTTCCACAATGGTGCAAACAAATGACACTGATCCCAACCTCCTTCAGCAAAAACAAATAGAAAACGTCGTTCTTGCTCATTGGCTAATGATGGGCGGACCGACAAAGAAGGCAGCAAGGACATGCCCAAGCCTGTTTTCAACAATGTACGTCGGTTAATGTTTGCCATGATTACCAAATCCTCGAGGGTCAATAAAGCCAAGTTTGGGTGTTGCGAAGATATACCGACAAGAGCATCCTCCAAGCCGTTTCTCGGTCGGAAGTCTGCTCGACTGAAACAAAATTGTTTTGGATAACCGATAGTTCATTCGGCAAAACATCACGCCCGATCAGTCGCTGATTCCAATGAGAGACCAAATCAGCAAAAACCGCACTCTCCGCAGAAACCTCTAGTGGGTTCAAACCGTCAAACAGGTCCCCCCTACCTTCAATGGCTTCTTGTACAGCATACTCTGATGCCAACTGCGCCAATCTTTTGAGGGTTAACTGTCGGGTTGCCGAGGGGACTTCCAACCATTGGGTGGTCGAACGTCCATCAATCCCCCCGAGTAACATCCGATATCCCCATTCATCATTGTCCAACAATGGCAGTTGGCCATCGCTCCATTCAAAGCCAGTCAATTCCTGAATGGCGTGGGTTAACTGGTGGGCCGTCATCATTTTACTGGTCGACATCGCCCGTGTATCGGTCGGATCATCAGCCGTGAGCATACGATATTCAGGGGCAGTAATCACACCTTTGATGATGTGTTTGTATTGACCACCCGATTGTTGGGCTTCATAGGCTATCGTTTCGATACGTCCGGTATCAACATCGGTGATACCACGTCGCCACAATCGTTCTGCCAAGAGAGTGG
>CAKZLX010000530.1 GCA_937127265.1 uncultured Pseudomonadota bacterium | reverse complement strand
AACACCCACGATGTCACCACCGGTGCTTCACTCAGTGTAAACTCTCTCACTCCTGCTGACAACGACATTGCTGCAAACTGGTGTGCCTCATCCACTGCTTTTGGTGATGGTGACCTTGGAACACCTGGTAGTGCAAATGATGCCTGTCCTGCACCGGGAACCACGCTTTCAGGATTGAATGCTGGGGATTTAGTGATCAGTGAAGTTATGGTCGATCCTTCCGCAGTTTCCGATTATCGTGGTGAGTGGTTTGAAATCTACAACAATACCGCTGATACTGTGGACTTAAATGGACTAGTGGTTTCTTGTGGTGGAAACAATGGATTTACCTTTACCGGTTCTTCTTTGGTTGCCGGAGGTGCCACTGCACTCTTTTCTGTTCGCTCAAATGACGGTGTCAACGGTGGAATGACCAATGTAGACGTTGAATACAGTTATGGTGATTGTTCATTCAATTACACCGACTCATTGAGTATTGGAGATGGTTCAACCATTTTTGACTCGGTTTCATGGACGTCCTCTTATCCCTTCTCAGCAGGGGTCAGTATGACATTGGGTACACTCTCCGCAACCGCTAACGATTCGGCAAGTAACTGGTGTCCAGCAACAAACACCTATGGTGACGGGGACTTGGGTGCTCCAGGTACTGCCAACGATACTTGTCCAAGCCCCGGCATCGACAGTTCCAGTTTGGGAACAGGTGACTTGGTGATCAGCGAGATCATGATGAACCCCACCAGTGTTTTCGATTATAAAGGGGAATGGTTTGAGGTCTACAATAACTCCGGTCTAGATATCAACTTGAATGGCATCACCGTGAGCAGTAGTAATAACACCGGTTTTACCATCGCTGATGACATTCGCTTGGCCGATGGCGACTATGCATTGTTTGCAGTCAATTTTGACCCTGCTACCAATGGTGGACTGACCAACATTGATGTCGGTTACTACTACACTGACCTCTCATTCTGGCGCTACGATGATATTACCCTGTCGGTTGGCGGTACAACCATTGACTCGGTCAGTATCACCAGTGCCTTTCCAGAAGGTGTGGGTTCCGCTTTGACTTTGGGTACCCTCTCTGCCACTGCCAACGACAATGCCGCCAATTGGTGCGAAGCCACCAGTTCCTATGGAAGTGAAAATGGAACACCGGGTGCTGCCAACGACACCTGCCCGTAAGTATATAGATTCTCATCAAGGGTAATCCGAGCAACTGAACCTTTTGGGTGGACAGTTCCATCATAATGGGATACTTCTACCCAAGGTTTTTACTGGGGTTTCCAATGATGTTGCGCATGTTCAAATCCAAAATCCACCGTTGTACAGTCACCCAAGCCGACTTGGACTATGAAGGTTCGGTCAGCATTGATGAAGACTTGTTAGAATTGGCTAACATTCTGCCACATGAGTCCGTGGACATTTGGAATGTCACCAGAGGTACACGCCTGACCACCTACGCCCTCAAAGCCAAACGCGCCTACCACGACGCCCGCGAAGCACAGGAGAACTACTATGACCGATAAAACGATGGGGCTCATGTTAGGAGCCATAGGAGCAGTATCATTCAACCTAGGCTTTTCAGCGGGTAAACATCCAGACGATTACATCCCTGTATGGACAAGCCAAGAAGGGGGAGAGATTAGCATGATGATCAACACAGACGAGATTGATAGAGTAATCCCAGTCTTTGAGACAGACATTGCTATGGGTAAAGGAGATGAATCCAATTACCTTGAAGTACATTTCTCTGATGGGAAGATGTACAAGATCTACGAAGACTTCGATGAGTTCATGTCAAGGGTGAGAAACTCAAGGCGATGAAGGTAGTTGTAATCATAGAATCAAGCGAGTCTCGTATGGGCTTCGATAATATGAGAGTAGTAGCTGTGTGTGAAGACTGGACCGCAGCAGAGCAAGAGAAGGCAAGACTTATGGGAATGGGTTCCATGAGCAAGTATTTCTTGATTGAGAAGACAGTCACAAAGAGAAAAGAATCATGATCCCAAACAACCAAAAAGTCAAAATGTTATTCAACGGAGCAGTGCTATTCCTAATGGGCGCAATCTTCGCAGCAGTCTACATGTATGCGAAAGAAGAAGTAGAAACAAGAACAGAAGATAC
>CAKZLX010000529.1 GCA_937127265.1 uncultured Pseudomonadota bacterium | reverse complement strand
GAAGTCGCTTACAGTTCTACCTTTTAATTTAACCCTCACCACACTACAATGGAGTGATTTATGCTTGCCTTGTTGAGCCTTATGTCCTTGTCTTTTGCCAAAGAAATACCGATTGCATCAGTTGATGTGTCTTCGTATCGTGCCCCTGACTCATCATCGAAGTACGATCCCAGCCAATTGATCGATGGAAAGTCGGTTACCGCCTGGGTGGAAAATGATGAGGGTTCTGGTTTGGGATCGTGGTTTGAAGTGAAACTGAATGAATCAACCACCATTTCTTCGATGAAAATGTGGAACGGGTACTGGTACTCTTTTAACGAGTGGGATTTTCACAATCGGGTAGCCAAAATGGAAGTCACCTTTGAAGACGGTAGCAAAGAAGTATTTGAACTAGACGATAAAAAGAAAGTCGAAACGATTACTTTTGCCAAACCACACACCGGAACCAGTTTCAAAGTTCGCTTTGCCAAAGTGCACTCTGGTTCTGCTTATGCTGAGCGCACAGCAGTTTCTGAAATCAAAGTCTACGATGATCAGCCAGAAGACTTTTTCGTCGCCACAGTCAAAGCCTCTTCGACCTTACCAGAGGACAACGATGGCTCATACAACACCAACAACCTGCAAGATAACCTCAAAGATACCCCATGGTGTGAGGGTGCCAAGGGAACGGGTGCAGGTGAAAAATTGACCTTCACGTTTGATGCAGCCAAAGAGTTGAGTAAGTTGGATATGATCAATGGCAATGGGACGGATTTTAAATTGTTCATGGCCTATGGTTCGGTGAAAACATTACAACTGACCTTTGATGGTGGTAAATCCCAAAGTTTGGTGGTGAAGCCTAGTCTGATGCCCCAAACCTTAAATATTGAACCTGTCAAAACAAAGTCTGTGACGGTTGAGTTGGTGGATGTCAAAGAAGGAAAAACCGTGCAGGACACCTGTATTTCGGAGATGCGTTTTCATTAATACAATAATCGTTCGTCGATGTTGATTTCTAGATGAAATTTAGACTCGATTCGTATATAGTAATGATTGTTCATTGCCTATATGAATCGAGTTTTCCACTTCCAATCCTTCATATAGACTCCCAAGCAATGACAGTCCAATCAGTACAGCATTCATCAATCTCCCGATGAAGGTATGCGTAAAGGAGCAGTGACGATGGCAAAAACAGCATCTTTTGTGGTGGGTATCGACTTGGGTACAACCAATTTTGCGATCTCGGTCATTAAAAATGGTCGTCCGCACATGATTGAAGATGCCCAACAAAATCGCACCTTTCCAAGTGCTGTATTTCGAAAAAATGGCCAATGGCAAGTGGGGCATGGGGCGAAGATTGCTCGCTTAAAAGAACCACACTTGGGTGCTTACGCCGTAAAGCGATTGATGGGATTGCGTTTTGATTCTGAAGAACGCCCGAGGTTAGCAGAGGCTCTTGGACTTACAATTGTACCAACAGATGATGGTTTGTGTGGTGTGCAATTGGGTGATGAGGTATTTACCCCCAGTGATGTTGCTGCGCAGATTTTACGCTTTTCCTATGATCTGGTCAAAGATCAATTTGGAACCAACCCTGAAGAAGTGGTTATCACTGTGCCCGCTTATTTCAATCATGCGCAACGAAAGGCAACCAAGAGTGCTGCTGAACAGGCTGGGTTACCCTGTCAACGCATCATCAATGAGCCAACTGCCGCTGCAATTGCCTATGGTATGCGGGTGTCTCAACAGTCCAAAGTGGTTGTGTTTGACTTGGGCGGTGGTACGTTTGATATCTCCATTTTGCAATTTGCTTCTGGAATTGTTGAAACCCTTGGGATTTCAGGAGATGCGTTTCTCGGTGGTGAGGACTTCGACAATGCCTTGGTACAACATTGTTTAGCGCTTCTTGAAGATCAATATGGTGTCAATCTGTCGACCAATCGGATAGCCTTACGTCGTCTCAAAGAAGCTTGTGAAACCGCAAAATGTGAACTCTCCTATCAGCAGTCAACCATGATCATGTTGCCTCAGATTCATCCCAATATTGATTTCCGGACCACCATTTCACGCAGTTTGTTAAACAGTTTGACCGATCCCTTAATTGATCAAACTATCGCTATTGTCAAACAGGCTTTAGACGATGCTTCTTTAAAATCGACCGATATTGATAAAGTCATCCTGGTGGGTGGTCAGACCCGTATGCCTCGCGTTCGGGAAAAGTTATCGGGCTTCTTTAATCAAGAACCCTCCAAAGGCGTGCATCCTGACGAGGTGGTAGCCAAGGGGGCTGCTTTACACGCCGCCAGTTTGTTGGGGGAAGTGGACGCCCCAATGCTCTTTGATGTCACCCCTTTTAATTTGGGGATTGATGTCCAAGCCGGTTTGTTTCAAACCCTCATTGCCAAAAATGCCCGTATTCCAGTGTCGGCTTCGGAAACCTTTGTCTTGCAACCGGGCAAACGCTCGGTGACGATTGTGGTTCGTCAAGGACTTTCCCGTTTCTCTGCTGACAATGAATTTTTGGGAGAGTTTCGGGTTTCCAATTTGGAACTGCGCAATGATGGTGTGGCTGAAATGGATATTGCCTTTCGTTTGGATGGCAATGGAATGCTACATGTGTCGGCTAAAGACGTAGTGTCGGGTCGTACTGTCGAAAT
>CAKZLX010000528.1 GCA_937127265.1 uncultured Pseudomonadota bacterium | reverse complement strand
GAACAATCTTAAAATGAGGACACACCATGGGATTTGAAATGGTTGAAGAAAAACGAGAACCACTGGCAAAAATTCGCGTTGTTGGCGTTGGTGGTGGTGGTGGAAATGCCATCAACAATATGATTTTACAAGGTATGGAAGGCGTAGAGTTTATCGTCGTCAATACCGATGCTCAAGACTTGCAACGTTCCCGTGCTGTACAGAAATTCCAGTTGGGTTCAGACGGTTTGGGTGCCGGTGGTGATCCTGACAAAGGACGTGAATGTGCCTTGGAAGACCGCGATCGCCTCACGGAATTGGTTGAAGGTTGTGACATGGTTTTTATTGCCGCGGGTATGGGCGGTGGGACCGGAACTGGTGCAGCACCAATCGTTGCCCAAATTGCCAAAGAATGTGGTGCTTTGACGGTAGCTGTGGTAACCCGTCCATTTTCTTTTGAAGGAAATAAACGTCGTAAACAAGCCGATTTAGGGATTGAAAACCTACGTCAGTGTGTGGATACATTGATCACCATTCCCAATCAACGGTTGTTAGCGATCACCAATGAGAAAACCACTGTGCGTGAAGCCTTTGAAAAAGCCGATCGTGTGTTATACCAAGCGGTAAAAGGCGTCAGTGATTTGATCAACATCAGTGGACAGGTCAACGTGGACTTTGCCGATGTGAAATCAATCATGGAAGACAAAGGAATCGCCTTGATGGGTGTTGGACAAGCCGCTAACGAGGATCGTGTGATGTTAGCAGCACAACAGGCAATCAATTCGCCGTTGTTGTCCGAAGTCAGTTTGTCGGGTGCGCGTTCGGTATTGGTGAACCTCACCTCCTCTTCTAACATGGGATTGCTGGAGATGTCAGAAGCGTCTCAGATGATCGAAGAAGAAGCTCACGAAGATGTGAACTTGATTTGGGGTTGGATTGTCGATGAAGACATGGGTGATGAAGTACGTGTCACTGTTATCGCCACTGACTTCCAAGAAGGTTGGCAACCCGCCTCGGCTGTTCCCAGTTCAAAATCAACGGGTACAAAACCTCAGGGTGGTTCAAATGGTCCAGGTCCTCGAGGTAGAACAACACCACGACCTGGCTCAGGGGCTCCTATCGGTGGTGGTGGTTTCTTTGGTGGTTCGGGTACCACCACTCCCAAAGGAACTTCTGGTGGACGGATGCCATCGTTTTTCAAGAACGATCGCAAGTAATAAGCCGTTACATTTGAAAGATACAGGAAAGGGAGACATCGTCTCCCTTTTGTTGTATGTAAATCCTGTTATCCTTGTAACTTTTGTGCCATTTCCAGAGCCGCATAGGTCAGGATTCCATCAGCACCTGCGCGTTTGAAGGCAATGAGGCTTTCGGCGATGCATTTATCCCAATCAAGCCAGCCATTGGTTGCTGCGGCTTTGAGCATTGCATATTCACCACTGACTTGGTAGACGAAGGTTGGTTTGGCAAAATGCTGTTTGACTTGGTGTAGAATATCCAAATAAGGCATACCTGGTTTGACCATCACCATGTCGGCACCTTCCTCAATGTCCAATTCGACCTCATGGAGTGCTTCCAACTGGTTTGCCGGATTCATTTGGTAGGTGCGTTTATCACCTTGCCCCAGTGAACCTTTGGAGCCGACAGCATCACGAAAGGGACCATAGAACGCCGAAGCATATTTGGCAGAATAGGCCATGATGGAGACATCTTGGAAACCTTCATCGTCCAAGGCTTCACGGATCGCAGCAATACGACCATCCATCATGTCAGAAGGTGCAATAACGTGGCAACCAGCGCGGGCTTGATTAATGGCTTGCTTACAAAGGGCTTCAAGAGTTTGGTCATTGACCACCACACCATCTCGCAACAAGCCATCTTGACCGTGTGTGGTGTAGGGATCAAGGGCGACATCAGCGATGATGCCAAGGTTGTTGGTGCAAGAACGAATGGCTTCCATCGCTCGACAAACCAAGTTGTGGGGATTGTAGGCTTCTTCTCCATCTGGGGTCTTTTTTTCGACAGGAGTGGCTGGAAATAGAGCGATTGCAGGAATTCCCAAAGATTCTGCTCGTTTGGCCTGTTCACAAAGAGAGGTGATCGACCAGCGAAATTGGCTTGGTAATGATGAAATGGGAATATTTGTATCTAAATCATGTACAAACAAGGGCCAGATTAAATCATTGACGGAAAAGTTTGTTTCTTGAACCAGTCGTCTAGACCAGTCGGTTTGACGTAATCTTCTAAGACGTGTATGAGGAAAAGAGGGCATAGAGAGACTCTGGATGATGGGTTTTTATTATCAAAAAAGATAGTGAACAAAAGGTATGTTTACGTTATATCTAAGTGTTACTGTCCAATTTTCATTACATTGGTATCATGAACACAGGGAATCGACATGGGAATGATTTTGCTTAAATATGGTGTAAAAGTCAAACGGTTGCCTTTATTAGAGAGTAATGGTTTTGGTCGAAGTCCCGAGTTTGGCATGCGAACCATCCCTGTGAAAAACCTACCTCTCTTTTGGTTGGAAGTACGGTGGATGTCTGGACAATGGGTGTGGCGGGTGTTGAACTCTGAAGATGAAACCCGTGGGAAAGGTGCTTTGTTACAACATGGATGGCGGACTTTTCAAGAGCGGATTTATTTTCGCAATCCCAATATTGTCTTGTTGGAATTATTTGACAGTTCACCCCCAGAAGCCATGGTTGAAGCCTTAAATGCCGGCACCTTGATCCCGACGTCTGAATTTCAGGGTTTACATATTGGTGAAGCCGGATATCGGATTGATCCTGAAGCTCCTGTCTTGGCTAATGGCGAATCATTTGTCTACAAGTCGGAAGCCTATCGTTTATGGATTCCCCAGAACTATGCTCCATCGGTTGAAAGCGTGTTATCGGTATCCGATGTGGATTGTCGTCTTGATATTTACCCCACCTTACTCAAAGCAACCTTTTCTTCGGGTCGAAACAGTGTAACCATTCAAGGAGAGATGGTTCGTATATTGTGGGTCTATGCCAAAGAACGGCTCCAAGGTGAAGGGTGGTTAGAGACTGCGACGGCATTAGAGGCATGGATTGACTTGGGGGGTAATACCAGTAGTGATTTGGCTCGGGTGTCATGGGAGCGCAATAAAATCCGAAAACAATTGTTGGATCAGTCTGTCTTGGGTGTGGATCAATTGTTTGAACGATATCGTCAAGGCACCTTGTGGTCACATCGACTGAAACTCACAGCCCAACAGATTGCAATTGTTCAACGGTAATTACGTGTACTCGTTTGAATAGGAAAGATCTCTATTTTTGACGATTGAGAATAAATAAACGAGGGTGGCTGTGTAACCAACCACCCAGTAGCGAACACCAAATTATCACTACACCAACAGTATATCACGTCAATTTTTCGAACTAGACCCAACTAGACTGGGTCCAAAACAGTGTTAATTTTTGTAAAGAAGACTTGTCCCATACTGCATTTGCGATAGTAAGTGAGTACTTACTTACTTTTGGCAATTTGATGCGACCCAAGAAAATATCCGACCAAGACATTTTACAAATGGTACGAGACTGTATGATCTCAGAAGGTGGAAGTGTATCAACACAATACATCGCCGATCAGTTGGGTGTATCTCAAGCGACCTTGTTCAAACGTTTTGGTTCCAAAAGCAAACTGTTACAGTCCGCCATACTTTTACCCTCAAAAACATCGAAGGCAAAAGAGATGTTGGATATTTTACAGCAGGGACCAACAGAGGAACCTGTGCGTATCCAATTACAACGATTGTGTATGCGCATGCTACGATTTTTTGATGACGTATTGCCGTGTTTTGCCAGTTTGCATGCCGCTGGATTGCGGTTTGAAGGCACATTGCCCGAGAATGCCCCTCCAATTTTGGCGCGTCAATATCTAACCACATGGGTAGAAACTTTACAGCAACAAGGTCGCATCCGCACACATGCCCATCCAGAATCGATTGCGCTGACGATTATTGGTGCCATGCAACATCGACCGTTGCGTATTCATTTGATTCGAGACAATCACATGACCCAAACCGATGAAGAGTACGTCAGTTCCATCGTCGAAGTATTGTGGCACGGCTTGTCTGATTCCACCAAACAAACTGAACCCAAGGAGAAGCCATGATGGGTCTTCTATCATTATCCTGGAGTCTGATGTCGCTTTCGTTTGCTGAAGTGGACACCAGTATTGTTGATTCCAAACACCAATGGTGGCAGTCGTGGGAAGATCCCCAAGTAATCTCTTTGATTGAAGAAGGTTTGACCTCCGCCCCCGATGTCAGTATTTCACTGGCCAGGGTGAAGCAAGCCGAGGCAATCTCCAAACAGTTACGGGCTTCCTTTCTACCATCACTGGCAATTGCTGGTTCGATGAATACCCAACCAGCCGATGCTTTGGGTTTTGGTTTTGGGCTATCCAATTTGGACGATCTCTTTCCTGCAGACCCAACGGCACCTGTTGAAGAAGAGGAAGAAACAACCTTATTTACCTCGGGAAATGTGGCGCTACAGGTTGGTTTACCATTGGATGTTTGGGGTACAGGTGTCGCCAATCAGAGAGCGTCCGTTTTGGATGCCGAAGCAGCGGAACTCAATCGGGTCAATGGGGCTAGAATGTTGTCTACCACGATTGCCAATGCCTATTATGATGCCCTTGCTCTCCAAAAGCAGTATGCGATTGTACAACAGCAAAAGCAGTCTGTGGAAACGATGTTGACGATCGCCGAGATGCGTCAAGAACGTGATGAGGCAACGGTCTTGGATGTATTGCAACAACGTCAACAAGTCCAAGCGCTTGGTGTACAATCGATTCGAACCTCACAACAGGTACAGTTAGCAGAGCAACGATTGGCCGTTCTGTTGGGACGGTCTCCCGCAGAGACTGACGGTCTCCTTCAAACAGAGTCGTTTCCATCGTTTTCTGTTTTTGATGATGTTGATATCGACAGTATTTTGAATACGCGTTTGGACGTTCAAGCGGCTCAGCGAAATGTTGCTGCTGCCGAAAAGCGCCGATACGCCGCCTATACGCAAATGCTTCCCACGTTGGCACTTAACGGCCAATTGTCTCGTCAGGCCAATTACCGCGGTGAGGAGGGTGCTGAATGGAATACCCTCGACGCTTGGTCGGCAGGTGGCTCTCTTAATTTGGTTCTCTTTCAAGGTGGGAATAAATGGGCTGCCTTGGAGTCGGCGACCGCAGCATTGACCATCGCCGAGGATACTTTGAAAAAGGTCCGTTTACAAGCCGAACAAGAAATCCGGCAAACACTGTTAACTGAGCGTCAACAACAAGAAATTCAGCAAATGGTCATTGCGCAGACCCAGTTAGCAGATACTGCCTATCAAGAGGCGATTCGCCGATATCAGAAGGGGCTGACGCCTTACATCACGGTAATTTCTACGCAACAAGCCCATCAGCAAGCCTCGTTAACCCAAGTTCAAACCGAACGAGACGCGGTTCGTATTCGTTTACAAACTATTCAATCTCTTACTCTTTTAGCCCCATAAATGTTTGTCTCTTGGACATTGGAGGACACATGAAAAAATTCTTATTGCCATTGGTGATTGTCATTGCCGGTGGAGCGGCAATGGTCGGCTTGATGAACTCAGGAACAGCCGAACAACGAGTGGACGTTGCTCCGCCACCATTACAAGTTGAAATCATTGCAGCCGAACAATCTGAACAATTGGTTCGTGTATATGCTTCGGGTGTTGTACAACCGAGTCACCAAGTGAATCTGGTACCTCAAGTACAAGGCAAAATCGTCTATACCGCATCAGATCTTCGGGCAGGTCGTCGCTTTGACAAAGGTGATATCATCGCCAAGATTGAACAAAGTGACTACAAACTGGCAGTGGCGCAAGAACACAGTCGTGTTGAACAGGCGAAACTCAATTTGACCATCGAACGAGAACGTGAACAAGACGCCCAACGAGAATGGGAATTGTTGGGTAATACTGGGGATGCACCCGACTTGGCTTCTCGTAAACCCCAATTGCGTTTGGCCGAATTGGGTGTTGAATCTGCCGAGGCGGGATTAGAACGTGCAGAGTTAGCATTGTCACGTACTGTCTTGCGAGCTCCCTTTGATTGTATGATCAAAACCGAACAGTTAGAGGAAGGTCAAGTTGTCGGTGGAAGTCCCGTGGCAACACTGCAAGGTACCAAACAGTTTCAAGTACGGGTTTCAGTTCCCACAGCCAATCTGTCAACTTTGTTGATCCCAGGGATCACTGGTGATGTAGGATCAAAAGCCGACGTGTCTTTTCAGGTCTCCGATTCTGTAGTGGTGCACAAACAGGGTCATGTACTGGGGTTGGAATCTGAATTGGACCCCCAAGCCAGAACAATTAATTTGTTGATTGGAATTGATGACCCGATGGAGGGAGAGGGTTTGCCGTTATTGATTGGTTCCTATGTGAATGTTGAACTCGATGGGCAATCGGTTGCCGAAACGGTTCGTATTCCAGCCTCTGCTTTGAGAGAAGGCTCGTATGTTTTGGTGGCAGATGGAGAAGATAAATTGGCACGTAAAGACGTTCAGGTTGGTTGGTTTGATCAGGCCGATGTGGTATTGACCGAAGGACTAGCCTCAGGGGATCGGATTGTGACCACTTCGTTGTCGTACCCAATTTATGGTGCGCCACTCGATATTTTGAACGACTAAATTTTTAAGGCATGAGGTAATCATGGAACAAGAATCTTCAAAAACATCTAGTGTGACAGGTGCAGTTGCTTGGATGACCCGCAACTCGGTGGCATCGAATTTGCTAATGGGAATCTTACTATTGGCCGGTTTTTTCAGTGTGTTGCAAACCAAGCAAGAGGTTTTTCCTGAATTCAGTATCGACATTATTTCGGTCACCGTACCCTATCCTGGCGCCTCTCCCGAAGAGGTTGAACAAGGCATTATCTTGGCTGTCGAGGAGGAATTGCGTGGAATTGATGGTATCAAGCGATTGAACTCTAATGCTGCTGAGAATGCTGGGTCGGTGATCGTGGAATTGTTAACCGATGCAGAGCCTGACAAAGTTCTTAACGATGTGAAAGCGGCGGTCGATCGGATTACCACCTTTCCTGAAGATGCGGAAAAAGCACAGGTTTCCGAACTGTCTTTGCGACGGGAAGTGATCACCTTGATTTTGAGTGGTGACCAAGAATTGGCCACCTTACACCAGTTGGCCGAAAATGCCCGTTCAGAAATCCGGAAAGATCCCAATGTCACCCAAGTGGAAGTGGTCGATGTTCCCGATTTGGAGATGAGCATTGAAGTCCCCAAAGCGACTTTGGAGTCTCATAAGTTAACCCTTGACGATATCGCAACCCAAATCCGAATAGCCTCCTTGGAATTACCCAGTGGAGGGGTCAAAACCGACAATGGAGAGATTTTGGTGCGGGTAGCCGATCGCAAAAAGAGCGTGGCAGACTTCAAAGACATCATCATCCGCTCTTCTTTTCAAGGTGCGGAACTGCGTTTGGGTGATATTGCTACGATTACCGATGGATATACGGATACCGATGAGGAATCTTATTACAATGGTGAGCGTGCAGTTCGTTTGGTGATTTACCGTGTTGGAACCCAAACACCAACTGCGGTTGCTGACGCTGTCAAACAGTACAAGTCCCAGTTGGAAGCCCAGTTACCAGAGGCGATTACGGTATCGGTTTGGAATGATTCCTCAGAGATTTTGAAGGGACGTATCCAACTGTTGGTCGACAATGCTCGAATCGGTTTGATGTTGGTCTTTGTCATTTTGGCGCTCTTTTTGGAGTTTCGCTTGGCATTTTGGGTGGCGATGGGGATTCCGATTTCCTTTTTGGGCTCATTTATTTTACTGGGTCAAACCGGTGCCACCATCAACATGATTTCTCTGTTTGCCTATATTGTGACCCTTGGGTTGGTAGTAGACGATGCGATTGTGGTTGGGGAAAATATTTTTGAAAAGCGAGAACAAGGATTGTCGTGGTTGGATGCTGCAGTAGAAGGGGCGCGTGAAATGGCGGTGCCGGTCACCTTTGCGGTTTTGACATCGGTGGCGGCATTTTCTCCGTTGTTATTGGTTCCAGGTGTATCCGGTAAATTCTTTGGCTTGATTCCCACAGTGGTCATTTCGGTCTTGTTATTGTCATTGGTGGAATCGTTTTTCGTTTTACCGGCTCACTTGGGACACATGAGCGATAAGGAACCCGGTATGTTTTTGAAAGCCGTCAATATGCCACGAGAGTGGGTGGCGGTTCGTTTGGAACGTTTTATTCAAGGACCTTTCGATAAAGTACTCAATTTGGCGGTGCGCTTCCGTTACGCCTCCTTTGCCATTGCAATTGCCATGTTCTTCATCTCGATCGGTGTGGTAGGTGGTGGACTGTTGCCATTTTCTTTCTTTCCAAAAATTGAGAGTGATCGCATTAGTATTTCCGCCAAACTTCCTTATGGTGCACCGATTGAACAAACTGCACATGTCCAACGCACGATTGAAACGGCGATTGATACCACACTCGCTGAACTGGAAGAACAAGATATTGTCAAAGGCATTTTCTCAACGGTTGGTGCCGGACCTATTGGTAGAACAGGTGTTCCCAAAGGCTCTCATCTTACGGCGGTCACCATTGAGATGGTATCTGCTGAATTTCGTGAGATTGGTGCCGAGGAGTTGTCTAGACGTATTAAGGAGAACATGCCACCACTTCCTGGGGTTGAAAACCTTAAATACAATACCAACTTGGATGGTCCAGGAGCTGGGGCTGCGGTTGATATTCAATTGACTTCGGATGACTTTGCATCTCTTGCTTTGGCATCTGAAGAAATGGCCGATCTTTTGCGTGGATATACGTCATTGATTGGTATTGAAAACACTTTTTCGGCAGGAAAACAACAGTTGGATTACCAAATCCTTCCAGAGGGTCGAAGTTTGGGTCTAACTAGTGGTGAACTGGCACGTCAATTGCGTTCTTCTTTCTTTGGTGCCGAGGCATTACGTGAACAAGTAGGTCGTTTAGAGCGTCGGACCATGGTTCGTTTACCAGAATCTGAACGGATGGTGGAAAATGACGTTGCCAGTATTCGCATCCGCACACCACAAGGTGGATTCGTACCGCTTGATCAAGTGGCTACTCGTTCTCGTGGTCAGGCACCGACCTCGATTACCCGTGAAGATGGTATTCGCTCAATCAATGTTCGAGCGGACTTGGCACCCGGTGTGCCTTCTTCTCGCGAAGTGTTGACCGACATCCAAGAGTCTCTCTTTCCGATGTTACAAGAGAAGTATCCCGGTTTGGAACTGCGATTTGCTGGAGAACAACGAGATCAGCAAGAAACCATGGCTTCTCTTGGACAAAACTATTTGTTGGCTTTGTTGGCAATTTATGGTTTATTAGCGATTCCCTTCAAGAGTTATGTGCAGCCCTTCATCATCATGTCGGCGATTCCCTTTGGCTTTGTCGGCGCGGTAGGAGGACACATGATCATGGGCTTTTCTCTTTCGGTGATTTCGATGTTTGGTATCGTGGCTTTAACCGGTGTAGTGGTGAACGACTCTTTGGTCTTGATCGATGCGGCCAATACGTATCGTAAAAATGGTGAGTCTCCGATGGAGGCGGTAATGAATGGTGCCAAACGTCGATTCCGTCCAATCTTGTTGACATCGCTGACCACCTTTTTGGGGTTGGCGCCGATGATTTTGGAAAAATCTTTGCAAGCCCGATTTTTGATTCCGATGGCCATTTCCTTAGGGTTTGGAGTGTTGTTTGCCACAGCGATTATTTTGTTGATCGTTCCGTCATTGTATATGATTGTAGAAGACTTCTTGGGATTGGTAGGTCAAACGGACACCAATTCTGAAGTCGATGTGGAGTCTACACCTGAGAATGTGTCTCATCTAGGAGAGATTCCTGCCACTAAATAAACAATGGTCGGTCACTAAACGTAGCAAAAGCACCCGAGCGGTGCTTTTGTCATTTTAGCGATGCCTGTTATCCGAAAGAATGTAGAGCACCTATTAAATTGTTTAGGTGGACATGGTCATGGTTATCTCCGCCTCTTTGTGACAGAGAGTCTTGATTAGTCCAGTTTGTCGCGATCGGTCGGATTGTCGAGGTTGTTGAATATTCCGTCGAGCATATCTTTGAATGCATTCATTTGCTGGTTGAGTTGATGTGCAGTCTCCATAGGTTGACGATCAATAAAGTTGTCCATCGTTGCTTGCAAGATGTCTATCTCTTTGTTGTCATGCTTTGAAGAATCGATGGGTGTGATGGCGACACTGTTGAGAAAGTTTATCAATATGCCATCATCTTCTTGTAACTCTTCTTTGAGCCAATCTGCTCCGCGTATAAACGGTTCCCACTCTTTTGATCTTTGTCGGTGTCGGATACATTCTAGAATGTTGTTTTTGTACTGGGTGATGGTATTTTGAAGTGCTCTCGTTTGCTCATGCCCATCTTGTTTAGTAGTGATGTATTCAAGAACGGATACCAGCGCAGAGATCGTGAAAAATAGTGTTTCTTGATCTTCTAGTGAGCTGTAGTCTTCAATGTCTCTATTTTGATATTGTGTAATGATGTTTTCTAGAAACGTTGGATGGGTAATGAGGTTTTCAAACAACGAGCGTTGTATTTTTTGTCGCTGAGCATTCTGTAACCAAGCGGGTTCCAACAAGCATAGGCGCATCCGATCCCAAGTGCAGGTATCCAAAGGAACCAGAATTTCTCTTTGAATCGTTTCAGCGAAAATCTTGAGGTCATTTTTGGTCAAGGAAGGAAATTGCAATGTGGTGGGCAATTTGTCGAAATACCATGTATTTGTCTTGTTGTGTTCTACGTGGTCATATCGAAGTAGGTTTGAAATTTCAGAATGTTTCATGATTACACTTGTTACACTTTTGGGTTGAGGTTCAAATACCAAAGATTGATGTGCATACACCATACATCCTTAGTATACAGTATATAAACATTTCTTTTAGAGATAATCGGACGAAGAATTGGGGGTTGAGACCTTGTTTTTGTCTAGACCTCCTTTTATCTGATGTGGTATAGGTTTTATATTGGCGAATAATATCGATACAAAGCGTCTTTTAGCAAGTGGTATAAAATTTATATAAAAAAAATAAAAAAAGTGTTCCGAAGAACACTTTTACATATCTGTAACATACTGAATACAGGCTATTGGCTCTCTTTGTTAATGAGTGCTCACCTTTTAGAGAGAGGCGTCAGTCCATCACTGATTTGATCACCCATCAGTTTGAGTTGTCTCATGATTTGCTTGACATTGACAGTTTGATTTTTACTCAAAGAGGCAAATGTTTTTTTGTATCTCATTTTGGCAATCATATCATAGATATCAGCACGTGCTTCTGAGATCGAACGAGTATCGACCGACCATGAGATGATCTCTTGAGTGTTGAAAGGCCAATCATTGACTCTGTGCAGGTTGATAGCACTTTGGAGATAGTGTTGAAAGAGGTATTGCAATAAGAGCACACCTTTGGAATTATTGGCTTTGACAGTCAGTAGAGCCAAAATACACATTGCTTTCAGTCCGGCATCGGTATTGTTATTGCGACGACGAAGTGTTTCACGCATCGTTGAGATATCTGGGTGTTGACGAACCTGTTCGATAGTAGGAATCTGTGGGTTACGCGCGAGTAAGGCGAACTCCTTGGTCTTTGTTCCACGCGAAGTAGTCGAATTCTCCAACTCTTGGCTCAACGTTGAAACATTGTTTCTCCAAGTATTGATGACACTCAATGGTGTGCTGGCATGGAGGCTTAAGAGATTGAATGTTTCCAGATACGAATAGTATGTAGGATCGGACATCAACCAGTCCAACAGATTGTCATCATTCAATTTCAGAAAGAGGTTCCAACCGAACTGTTGGGCTTCCATTGAGGCAACATGAATACAGATGATTGGAATTGACAATACAAAATCGAGGTAGATACTTTTTTCGGTATCCTGTTCCTTTTGAAGAAAGTCATTTTCTAGACCTTGAACAGAGCCTTCTTTTGTGGAGGGGGCTGAGGAGTCGTCGGTGTGAACCATACGATCGTCCTGTCCACGTTTTAATTCATCCAAGATACGATGGTACATCCACATACGTAAAGTGGCGATGGCGTGAGAGGTTGAGTAGGACAACAGTTTGTCTGGGA
>CAKZLX010000527.1 GCA_937127265.1 uncultured Pseudomonadota bacterium | reverse complement strand
CCTTGGGATAAGTCGGTATCCCATAGTCGTCCTTTTGCGGAAGGGATTTCCGGGACATTAACGGTTCATATGAAGGCCAAGACCCCAGTGATAGTGGCTGATGGTGAAGAAACACAACAAGTTGGGAATAAAGCCCGTAGTGTACGCAAGGCCTTTCAACACAGTGACGGAAAGCCTGGGATCCCAGGGTCTTCGTTACGTGGGATGTTGCGTTCGGTGGTGGAAATAATCACCCACAGTAAATTGTCGAAAATGAATGACTTTTATTTTGGGATACGTGATTTGCACAATCCGGAGTTGTATGGCTCTCAGATGGCACAGATTGTCGATAGAGAACCAACGCCGTTGGTGTGTGCTGGGTGGCTACGACCCAACCCAAACAACAAAGAGTATCCGGCAACCCTAATTCCCTGTGATTATGGCAAGGTTGAGTATGGTCACATCGTCCGTCATGCCCAAGAAAAGGGGGGTTTTGGTTATGTTCCCGGAAGAAAGCAAAGTGCGGTCAAAAAGTATCAGTCATGGCTTGATGATCGGGCCAAGATTGATTGGAAGGGACGGATGAAAGTCCAGTGCACCGTAGAAAAAGAATTCTCCAAAACAGAGCACAATGGCATCCCTCGTATCGGAAGTTATTATCGTAAAACAACGGCTTTGGGACGCGGGTTGGAAGGTCACTTGGTCTTTACAGGGCAACCGGCAAATTATGATCCAGCGAAACCAAAACGTCCCGGTGCTGGAAACCCCAAACATCACGATTTTGTATTTTTGCGTCGACATACCCAAGAGATTCAAGTGTCCAAGAAGGTTTTTGAAGGCTTTGTGACTGCCCACAGTGCCTCTGGACAACAACATCGTTTGACGGACTCCCACAATGAGGAGTTGACCTTTTGGATGGCCCAAAGTGATTGGTCTGCTTGTCGTAATGGTCAAGAGCCAAAAGACTATCGCAATGAAATTCCAGTGTTTTTCTTACTCAAACCGAAAAAGCAGCAGGTTGGGTCCGTTCCTGAAATTCGATCGATTGGGTTGGCACAGATGTTCCGACTTGCCTATGATCATACAACCAAAGAAATGGCGCCACAGACCTGGATGCAGAATGGTACAGAAATTCAGGATGTGAGTTCTCGTCAAGATAGACCAGCAGAATTACCATTTGATATCGCAGAATTGATGTTTGGTCACATTTGTACCAAGCCAAAGGAAGCAGGGCAAGAGAAGGCCGATCGGCGTATGCTCAAAGGACGAGTCCAAATCGGTCATGCACATCTCAAAGGTGGCTATCAATATAGTAAGGTTGTCAAATCGGTCTTGGGTGGTCCAAAAGCCAGTTTCTATCCGTACTATATAGAGCAGAAGCCGTCTGGTTTTCCAGGTAGTCGACCACCGGTCCAGGGTGTCAAAGCATCTTACAAAACCTACATGGATGACCCAAGCGATTCCAAAAGTGCCCAGATACGTGGATATAAACGCTACATTGTGCGTCCCGATGTCATTGAGCCAACCCTTCCGCAAATGAATGGGAAAGTAATGGACAATGATAAGGTGGTTACTTGTTTTGAGCCCGTAAAGTTGAATGAATCGGCATATTTTGAAACCCAAATCACCGTACACAATATGTTACCAGAGGAAGTTGGTGCTTTGGTTTGGGCCTTACAGTTTGGTGGTCAAGACAATACCTTTCATCAAATAGGTATGGCGAAATCATTGGGGTACGGGGTGCTGGATGTGAGCATTGCGAAAAATAACTTAATTTCCTTACAATCCTTATTGCAGAGTGATTCGGCGACATTTGAGACTGTGGACAACATCGATCTACAATATTGTCTCGAACGATTTGAAAAGTTCATGAATGCAGAAATTGAGGGATGGTCATCGAGTCGTCGTATCTTTGAACTGTTGCAAATGGCGACCCCCGTAAATGAAGAGGAGTCACAAAAATCTAAGCATCCAACGCTTTCCCATCCTGAATATGGCAATATGTTTGTTGGAATTAAGAAAGCGGGATTGGCACTTCCTTCGCGTGGTAAAACCAGTGACTATCTGGAATGGTCCTCAGCCAAAAGAGCGGTTGAACGACAAGCCAAAGAAGCCGAAGATGCCAAACGCGCAGCACAAGAAGCCGCCGCCAATGCTGAAGCGCAACGTCGAGAACAAGAGCGACTGGATAATCTTACAGCCACTGCAAGAGCCAAAGAAATCATTGAAACGCATGAAGCAATCGTCCGATCTGGGGCTTGGTTTGATTGGTTACTGGGTCGACCAGACACTTTAGGACTAGATAATTTACCAGCCTTTGGAGACATCGAGGAAACACAAGTTTTTATGAAGTGGTTAGATGAGAAATTTAACTTGTGGGAACTGCGGAATAATATTCCAACCTACGCCAGCAAACAACAACAAGAAGTATTGACTGTGTTGAGAGCCTACGTCCCCAAAGACACTCCCAAAGGACCACTTAGTATTTCAAAGAAAGAGTTGCGTAAACTCAATAATAAAAACGAGAATACCCGTTCCAGTGCAGCCCGTCGTATTATGGACGCCTTAGAAACATTGAATGTCAAGAAGAGTGATGCTCTCAAAGCGCTCACTGAATTGCAGAAGAATGGGTTGATTGAAACAAGTGATCTAGATCGATTACGAGCTCATTACACCGCGCAATCATAGTCGGAAAAGGAATCTCTTACTTCTAGTGACAGAGGTAAGGAATTCCAAAACCCACTTCATCACTGTTTGTAAAACGTAGTGTTATCCGTAAGATGAACCCCAAAGAGGTCGGTAAG
>CAKZLX010000526.1 GCA_937127265.1 uncultured Pseudomonadota bacterium | reverse complement strand
TCAATGGAACATTGGAAACAGATTGTATTGGCGAAACTTGCTATTTCATATTTGTACCCGATGATCTCTTGCTTCCTGAAACGACATACACTTTAGAGAGCTCGGCCACCGAAGACGACTATTCGATCAGCAGCACATTTACCACCGGAACCGATAGTGCCATCGTCACCCCTATGGTACCGACCATCAGCATTGTAGAACAAACATATGTCGAAGAAGATCTCATGAATGCAACCGCGGCATATTATCGTTATCAATTATCCGTATCGAATCTGATGGTAACCGATGACCAGAACACCCACATTTATCTCAACCATGTCGACGATACAGGTACGCTGATAGCCGTCAAAAATGTCCTGTCGGCCGAAACAGACCCCATCGATATCAAAGGGGCAGCACCAAGCGACACATCCTGTTTTACCGTATCTCACGTAGCGCAAAATGGATCGATCCTGGGCGACAGTGACATCTTATGTGCGGAGGCAACAATGCTTGAGGATACTGGTGAAGTGGATAACGACAATGAAAATAAAGGCTGTTCATCCATGAACCCAGGTACTCTCAGCTGGTTTGGTCTGCTTGGACTGGTTGGGCTAACTACAAGACGACGTAGATAACTCTTACCATCACTCCACCACTGTCAAATTCAACTGTTCGGTAATAAAGTCAAAGGAAAGGTCGCGAAGAGTCGTACCATCAAAGTCAAAAGACAAGTCCGAGGGAATCGTTTCATCGTCAAACTCAAATCCCCATGCCCCATGTCCGGCGCCTGGAAGTGGGACGAGGTCATTTTGAACCCCATTGCTATTGTAAATATCCACTAAATCTGTAGCATTGGAATAATCTGAGGTCTCATCACCGGTACCGTGTACGATTAACAGTGGAGCATCGGTACTGTCAAAGCGATCAATATCATAGACATCTTCTAATATTTGCATCATACCAGCACCACCCCAATGATTCACCACGGCTTGAATCTCGTACTCAACATCCAAATTGGTCGAGGCAAGTGTTGGGTCATCTTCAAGTGAAAGTTCATCTCGATAGTCTTCTGGCTCGCTCACATCCATCACAATGGAATTGTGGGCTCCTGCCGAACCGCCGATAAGTGAAATCGCCCCCACATTGAAGCCGATATCGGAAGCGTAGGCTACCAACCATCGCACGGCGGCTTTGCAATCTCTACCGGCAGGATACATAGCGAGGACTTGATAGGCTGCTTCGGGCGTGAGACCAGCATTCGAAACTGCCTCGAAATAGGCTTGGGGTACCGTTCCTTTATCGCCACGCAATCTGTAGTTCAAGGAAG
The DNA here is from genome assembly GCA_937127265.1 of uncultured Pseudomonadota bacterium. Taxonomy (GTDB): domain Bacteria; phylum Myxococcota_A; class UBA796; order UBA796; family UBA796; genus CAJWHX01. The sequence goes on along the minus strand of CAKZLX010000526.1, from coordinate 2,409 downwards.
CGCAAACAAAACCACGCTCAGCAAAGAAGTTGCAAAACTCGACCTCTCTAGTGCCTGCTTTATCGCCGCCACTCCATCCTCCGCCATGGGTAAAGACCACCAAAGGGCGTTGCGTATCTTCATTATCCGGTACATACAAGTCCAGCTTCAAATCCATCACATCTGGGTTGGCTGTATTCCAATTACTGTGGGTTTGTCCTTGACCATAGACCTCATCCGACCTCAATTCAACGGTAAAGGTTGAAGCAGAATAGACCTCGTCCACTTCAGGGGCTGGACCTGTATCAATATCATCTGTATCGGTGTCGATATCTGTATCATCCACAGACGTGTCATCACTATCCTTGCCTGTACAACCAATCAATACGGTGCCCAGCAACAACCATTCAAATTTATTGTTTAACATACCTTATCATCCATCATAGTAAAGGTGTTTGATTAATCGTCTTTATGTTCATCGACAATCGCTGTCGCTATGGAAGCCAAATCTGTTTCATAGGCTGTACTTGCAAAGTCATTGGTGGGCGCGATATCGTAGAGTACACTCCCCCACACAAGCGTTCCGAGATCGACCAAGATCTCATCCGCATGGCCCTTATCATCCACAAAGACCCCAACATCGTTATCTGTTGCTGAGTCGTTTAGGTTGCTGGTCAACACATCGACGTCTGGTAAATTGCCTGCTTCAAACAGTGTCCGCAGTTCAAGTGCACTTTGTCCATATGGGAGCGAAATAAACTCATTGTCGGGATAAGCTTCTCTCAATGAGTTCACCAATGGCAACCATGCGGAATCATGTGCTTCATGCCAAGTATCTGCATAGTCTTTCGCATCATCATAATCTTCCGATTCTGGAAAATCACTCCAAGGCAATGCCAGAACAAATGTGACATCTGGATTGCTTTCAAGTGCATACCCAATCCAATTGTGGTAGCCCTCTTCAGTTGGATAGGTCGGCTCATAGGTCATCACGAACAGTTCAACATTGCCGCCATCCAAGAACCCCTGAAGTTTGTTGCGATTGCGATCATCTTCCCACATCGCCTGTGGAGCGCCATTTTGCCCGCCTGAAAAGACGAGTTCCATCGATTTTGCTTCTAATCCATTCGCCTCTTGTAGGGAGACCATATTATTGGCGAAGGGCTTAAAGAAGCTGTGTCCCATAAACAATTCTTCAGGTGCGGACGTTGGACCACTGGGACCACATCCTACACTCATCCAACCTATGGATATCACTGATAGCAATTTATTATTGTATTTCATACATCCTCCATCTCTATTTTTCTCATCGACAGGTTTGGACTCGTCCTTTAGTATTTTCAGCCTGTAACCATTTCGAAAATGGATTCGATAATAGAAGAACCTTTTCTACTCGACCTGATTGAGTCATCATCACAGCCTCATGGACAGATCTATCCCCATTATCCTTACCTATAAACTGAACAATGAACTCGGCGTAAATATACCTACAGTTCGAACCCAGGTGTACATATTCTGTTTCTTCACCATATTCTAGATAAATCGTTACTTTTCCAACTCGACATATCGATAATAGACCTCATCAAAATGTCAATCCTCGACAATCCGCTTGATAATTGGTAATCAATCAAAACGGGGCTTTCGCCGAGATTGCTTCACTTCCCCACGCTTCTTTTTACCATCGACCCGCTTGCGTTGAGAGGCTCTGGTGGGTCGAGTTGGTCGTCGTTTCTTGGGGCGTTGTAATCCGGCGCGTATCACTTCTTGCAATTGCTGACGTGCCCCTTCCAAGTTTCGTCTCTGCTGACGATGGGTATCACAATGGACCACCACATCACCAGCATTGGTAATGCGATTGGCGATTCGACCACGAAGATAATCTCGCTGTGAAGCAGACAACACTTGGCTACTATCTAGGTTCCAACGCAAGGTAATCCGAGTACAAGTCTTGTTCACGTGCTGACCACCTGATCCACCAGACAACGATGCTTGCACTGAAAGTTCATGTCCTGGAATCACCAAACCATCTTGAATCTGTAAATCTTCGGCTGACAAATGTTCTCCCACATCAATCTGTATCAAATCGAGGTAACGATGATGCCCAATGGACTCATAAATTCTTGCGTTGAGTATAATCTAGCATAGTCATGCATACATCAAGAACTGAAACCAGATCGAGTCCACGATCCTGCACCTATCAAATCGACAGCGAGGCGAATGTGACGCCGTAGATAGCAGACTGTGTACAAATACCCTACACCAAATATACTTTTCGTAAAGACCAGTGACAATAGACTTGCTGGTAATCTACAAGCCTACTGTCGGTCTGTACCCCACACCTTTATTTTGTCTGACTTTCACATCATTTCGAAACATCATTGATATTCGAAAGGTCAAACAAGTCCCATTACCAGACCACAAAGACAAACC